>JAGNOY010000032.1 GCA_017989935.1 Chitinophagaceae bacterium | reverse complement strand
GTAGATTTTATAATCCAAAGTCGGCCTTTAACTAAAGCTGAAGAACTTGCAATAAGTGAACATATAAAGAATTACAAACTGAAAAACAATTCGCTTAATAAAAAGTCGAAACACGTACCTAAAAAAAGAAAAGCCGAATTAGTATAATTATAAAATTGTAATAAAAAAATACGGCGTACAACAGCACCTACCCAAAAGGCCTGCATTCGCCTTCGCATGAATCTTGAAAAGTAAAAGAATCATCAATTTTTTTAAATAGTTACGTTTTCAAACTCCCGCCCTACGGGTAGCTGCAAACCAATCTCTACAATAATTACCCTAACATTTGCAATCGTTCCTTATAAGCTACTATGAATTAATTCTTGGGTATAAACTTGTTCAGGTTTATGATATACTTTTTCCGCATCATTCCATTCAATTATTTTACCTTGGCGCATAACTGCTACAAAGTCACTGATATGTTTTACAACGCCTAAGTCATGTGAAATAAATAAATAAGACAAACCAAATTCCTCACGCAAGGAAACAAGTAAGTTTAATACTTGTGCTTGCACACTCACATCTAAGGCTGAAACACTTTCATCACAAATAATTAGTTTAGCTTCTAAGGCCAAGGCACGGGCAATACAAATTCTTTGTCTTTGTCCACCCGAAAATTCATGTGGATAGCGCTGATAATGAGCAGGAAGCAATCCTACTTTTTGAAGCAATTCATGAACTTTTTCTTTTCGTTGATTTGATTGAAAAATACCATGCACCTCCATGGGTTCTTTGATGGCTTCTCCAATACTCACGCGTGGATTTAGGGAAGAGTAGGGGTCTTGAAAAATGATTTGAACCTCTTTACGATAGGCATCAAGCGCTTGTTTTGATAAGGTTTGAATACTTTGACCTTTATATAAAATGTCGCCTGAGGTAATTGCATTTAATTTGACTATGCTTTTTCCAATGGTTGTTTTCCCGCAACCACTTTCTCCAACGAGTCCAAGGGTAGCGCCTTGAGGAATTCTTAGATTTACACCTTCAACAGCTTTATACCACTGACTAACTTTCCCAAAGAAAGATGTTTTAGTGGGATACCAAACATGTAAATCTTTAATTTCTAAAATAGCATTTGTGGTTTGTAATTCATCAATACGATGTTGATATTTTTTTATGTCAATAATTTCGGTCTCTTTCGTTGAATGGTTTAAAATTTCTTCAACAGTTTGCAGGTATCTAAGCCTTTCAACTCGTGATGGTCTACAAGCTAATAAACCTTTAGTGTAATTTTCTTGAGGGTTTTCAAATATAGCTGCTGTACTTCCATATTCAACACAGCGGCTTTTATACATCACCATCACTTTATCGGCAAAAGATTTTACCAAGTTGAGATCGTGTGTAATGAATAAAATGGCCATGTTTTTTTTACGTTGCAATTCTTTAAGTAATTCAAGAATGCTTTTTTGTACGGTTACATCTAAAGCCGTCGTAGGTTCGTCGGCAATCAGCAGTGCTGGCTCACAACAAATTGCCATCGCAATCATAACGCGTTGTTTTTGTCCTCCTGAAAGTTCATGAGGGTAGCGACGCATCATTTTTTCTGGTTGCGGAAGTTTAACTTCTTCAAATAATTTTATTGTTTGTTGATCTGCTTCAATTGTCGACAAATGAGGCATGTGCTGACGAATAGTTTCACTGACTTGCTCGCCACAACGCATTAAAGGATTTAGAGAAGTCATAGGTTCCTGAAATATCATGCCTATGCTTTTCCCTCTTATGGCTTCTATGTTTTTTTGAGAAAGCTGAAGCAAGTCCTCTACTTTTTCTTGTTCACTTGCTTGAAATAAAATCTTTCCTTGTTTGATTTGGGCTGGCGGGGAGGGTAAGAGGCCTAAAATACTTAAAGCACATACAGATTTACCTGAGCCGCTTTCCCCAACAAGCGCTACAGTTTCTCCAGGTGATATGGACAATGAAATATCTTGTAAGGCATGTACATGATCTTCTTCAGTGATGAAGTCGATACTTAGATGTTGTATGTTTAAGAGGGAATGAAGCAAGTATTATAAAATGATGTGCTGAGATTAAAACTTTAGATGTTTAACAGTATTCCCATTATTAATCAGTTGCTTTAAGGAATCGATGCCAATATTTAAATGTTTATCAACATAACTTGTAGTTACATTTTTATCACTTTCTGCTGTCTTAACACCTTCTGGCACCATAGGCTGATCGCTCACGAGCAATAAAGCGCCTGTAGGGATATGGTTATAAAAACCTGTAATAAAAATAGTGGCTGTTTCCATATCAATCGCCATGGGTCTGATGCGTTTAAGATAATCTTTAAATTCTGTATCATGTTCCCACACCCTGCGGTTTGTCGTATAACAAGTACCTGTCCAATAATCAAAACCTTTATCACGAATGGTGGTGGATATAGCTTTTTCTAGCGCAAAAGCAGGTAGGGCAGGTACTTCGGGCGGGAAGTAGTCGTTACTTGTACCTTCACCTCGTATGGCTGCAATTGGGAGAATTAAATCGCCCACTTTGTTTTTCTTTTTAAGGCCACCACACTTGCCAAGAAATAAGACAGCCTTAGGTGTGATGGCAGTTAAGAGATCCATGACAGTGGCCGCAGAAGCGGATCCCATGCCAAAGTTAATGATAGTGATTCCGTCTGCGGTGGCGCATTGCATGGGTTTATCTTTACCAATGATTTTGCATTTATGCATTTTGGCAAAAAGTTCGATGTAGTTAGAGAAATTAGTGAGTAAAATATACTTACCAAAATTCTTCAATTCTTCGCCTGTATATCTTGGAAGCCAATTGCTTACAATATCTTGTTTTGTTTTCATATGATTGGAAGGCAAGCTACAACAAATTCATTTGATTGAATTATTTGTATGATTAAATTAATTTTACGAAAATACAAGGAAACTCATTAAGTGAGAAACTGAACATAAAAAAATATACGGATGATGGTGTTGCAGCCCCGATTGTCGTGGAAATCCCATCTCGTTCTTCAAAACGAGATGGATTGGAACAAAAGCGGGAGAAGCTGCCCAAAAGAAAAAAGAAATCACAGAAAATCAAACACCAAACTTACTTGTGTATGGCGTAAATTTGCGAAATAGGGTGAGAATGAGCCACTTTTTACAAAAAAACATAATTATTTTTAAATATTTCATAAAATAATTTTGGTCAATTCAACTTTACGGCTACCTTTGCACTCCCAAAATTAGATAGGGGATATTCATATGTCGCAACGAATTCGAATCAAACTAAAGTCTTACGACCATAACCTGGTGGACAAATCGGCTGAAAAAATAGCCAAAACAGTTCGCAGTACAGGCGCTGTGGTAACTGGCCCAATGCCATTACCGACGGACAAGAAAATATTCACGGTTTTGCGTTCACCATTTGTGAACAAGAAGGCTCGTGAACAATTTCAGCTTTGTACACATAAGCGTTTGTTAGACATTTATACATCTTCATCTAAAACTGTGGATGCTTTGTCTAAATTAGATTTGCCTTCTGGTGTAGAAGTGGAGATCAAAGCTTAATCTGAAAGGGTTAGGAACAACTAAAATATTATAGATAATCGTCATCCACACCTCGGTGTGGCGCTGACTAAAATTGAAAAATAGAATGAAAGGAATTATAGGAAAGAAGGTCGGTATGACCAGCATTTTCGAAGAGAATGGCAAGCAAACAGCTTGTACCATAATCGAGGCAGGTCCGTGTGTAGTGACTCAGGTAAAAACTGAAGCAGTAGACGGATACAATGCCTTGCAAATTGCTTTTGGAGAAAAGAAGGAAAAGAATAGTAACAAAGCTATGTTAACTCACTTTGCCAAAGCAAACACTACAGCAAAATCAATCGTTAAGGAATTACGTAACTGTGAACTTCAAAAGAATTTAGGAGACACTATCACTTGTGACATTTTCACTGAAGGTGAGAGTGTGAGTGTAATTGGTACTACTAAAGGAAAGGGGTTTCAAGGTGTTGTAAAGCGTCATGGTTTTTCTGGGGTTGGTGAAGCATCTCATGGTCAACATGATCGTTCTCGTGCGCCAGGTTCTATTGGTGGATCATCTTATCCTTCTCGTGTATTTAAAGGTATGCGTATGGCAGGTCAAATGGGAGGAGATCGCGTAAAAGTAAAAGCGCTTAAAGTTTTAAAAATATTTCCGGAAAAGAACTACCTTCTTATAGCAGGTTCAGTACCGGGTCACAATGGTTCAATCGTTTTAATCCAAAAGTAATATGCAAGTAGACGTTTTAAATATAAAGGGAGAAGCCACAGGGCGTAAAGTAGAATTACCTGAAGATTTTTTTGGTATTGAACCAAATGATCACTTAATCTACCTGTCGGTTAAGCAACACTTGGCGAACAAACGTCAGGGAACGCACAAAGTGAAAACTAGAGCTGAAGTTCAAGGAGCTTCACGCAAATTGCACAAGCAAAAAGGAACTGGTGGAGCTCGTAAGGGTAATATTAGAAATCCTTTATATAAAGGTGGTGGTACCATTTTCGGACCAAAACCTCATCGTTATGATTTCAAATTAAATAAGCAAGTTAAAAACCTTGCCTTTTATTCTGCTCTTTCTTACAAGGCGAAGAACAACAACATTGTTGTAGTAGAAGATTTGAATTTGGAAACACCTAAGACTAAAGATTTCGTAGGTATTTTAAATAACCTTAAGTTAAGCAGTCAAAAGACTTTGTTTCTTTTACCTGACTACAACGAAAACACTTACTTAAGTGCAAGAAATATCCCGCATTTGAAAATGAATATTTTTGGTAATGCCAATACATATGATGTATTGAATGCTGGAACCTTATTATTAACAGAAACAGTTGTAAAAGAGTTTTCTGAAACAGAAGAAGAAGCTTTAGCTTAATTCTATCAGGAATCACAAATAAGTAATTATGAACCCAACAGAAATATTAAAGAAACCGATTGTTACTGAAAAAGTAAACAAGCAAACTGAAAAGTTGAATCGTTATACTTTCGTTGTAGACAAACGTGCAAATAAATTAGAGATTAAAAAAGCAGTAGAATTATTTTACAATGTTCGCGTGGATAATGTTAACACTTGTGTAGTTCCAGCTAAAGCAAAATCTCGTATGACAAAAGCAGGAATCATGGTTGGACGCAAGCCAGGGTTTAAGAAAGCTATGGTAACTGTTGCTGAAGGAGAAATTATTGATTTATACGCATTTTAATTTAAAATAAAGAAATGGCATTAAGAAAATTTAAACCGGTAACCGCAGGAACTCGATGGAGAATTGGGAACGCTTTCGCGGAAGTGACCACTGACCAACCAGAAAAGTCTTTGCTTGAACCAATCAAGAGAACTGGGGGAAGAAATGCCCAAGGTCGTCGCTCAATGCGTTACATCGGTGGCGGACATAAAAAAATGTACCGTAAAATCGACTTCAAACGTAACAAAAAAGATATTCCTGCAACTGTAAAGTCTGTGGAATATGATCCAAATCGTACTTCATTCATCGCTTTGTTGAATTATGTAGATGGAGAAAAAAGATATATTATCGCACCTCAAGGAATTGAAGTGGGCATGACTGTGATCAGCGGAGATAATGTAGCACCTGAATTAGGCAATACATTGCCTTTGAAGAATATGCCTTTAGGTACTAATGTACACAACATTGAATTACAACCTGGCCAAGGTGGAATCATCGCACGTAGTGCAGGTTCTTCTGCTCAATTAAATGCAAAAGAAGAAAAGTATGCTGTACTAAAGATGCCTTCTGGTGAATTGCGTAAGGTATTGGTTAACTGCTGTGCAACAGTAGGAACAGTATCTAACTCAGATCATGCGCTTGAATCAGTTGGTAAAGCAGGTCGTAATCGTTGGAAAGGGATCAAACCAAGAAATAGAGGTGTGGCTATGAATCCTGTTGATCATCCTATGGGAGGTGGTGAAGGTCGTTCTTCTGGAGGTCATCCACGTTCAAGAACTGGTAAGTACGCCAAAGGAGAGAAGACACGTAAGAAGAAGGGCTCTGATAAGTTAATCATTGTTCGTAGCAACGGTAAAAAATTGAAAAACTAATAAAATAATTAATTAATGGCTCGTTCAGTTAAGAAAGGTCCTTATGTGAGTGTGAAGCTTGAAACAAAAGTTTTCGCGATCAATGAAGGGAAAAACAAAAAGTCGGTAATCAAAACATGGAGCAGACGCTCTACCATTACGCCTGATTTCGTAGGTCATACATTTGCCGTGCATAACGGAAACAAATTTATCCCTGTGTATGTAACAGAGTTTATGGTTGGTCACAAATTAGGTGAATTTTCTCCGACAAGAAGTTTCAAATCACATAGCGGCGGTAAGTAATTAAAGCATCATAAAGAAATTATCAACAAAAATGGAAGCAGTAGCACGTTTAAATAATTATCCAACTTCGCCTCGAAAAATGCGTTTATTAGTAGATGTCATTCGTGGAATGGAGGTTGAAAAGGCAGTAAGCTTTTTGAAATATAATGCACAACATTCTTCAATTCCTTTGGAAAAGCTCTTGATAAGTGCAATTTCAAATTGGAAAATTAAAAATGAAGGATCTGAAGTTTCTGACCTTATCGTGAAAACGATATTTGTAGACAACGGTAGAACTTTAAAGCGTATGATGCCGGCTCCTCAAGGACGCGCACATCGTAAGTTGAAAAGAAGTAACCATGTTACTCTCATTGTAGATCAAAAAACTGAAAAAAAATAATTCATTCAAAAACGAGAAATAGCGCACTTCGCGAAATAGATCGTACATAAAATAAGAAAATGGGTCAAAAAACAAATCCGATAGCCAGCAGATTAGGGATCATCAGAGGATGGGACAGCAGTTGGTATGGCAACAAAACCGATTATGCTGGTAAGTTAATTGAAGATGTAAAAATCAGAAATTACCTCAATGCCCGTATTAACAAAGGTGGAATAGCCAAAATTGTGATAGAGCGTATGTTAGGCAAATTGATAGTAACTATTCATACATCTCGCCCTGGTATTATCATTGGTAAAGGTGGTCAAGAAGTTGATCGTATTAAAGAAGAATTAAAGAAATTGACTGGTAAAGATGATGTTCAAATCAATATACTTGAAATTCGTCGCCCTGAGTTAGATGCACAAATTGTAGCTGATTCAATTGCAAAACAAATTGAAGGTCGTGTTAACTTTAAGCGTGCTGTGAAAATGGCTATTCAAAATACCATGAGAATGGGAGCTGAAGGGATTAAAGTAAAATGTGGTGGACGTTTAGGTGGTGCTGAGATCGCTCGCTCTGAAGAGATGAAACAAGGTCGTACTCCTTTGCATACGTTCCGTATGGATATCGATTATGCAAATGTATTTGCCTTAACTGTATATGGTAAAATTGGAATTAAAGTTTGGATTTGTAAAGGGGAAGTACTTGCAAAAAGAGATTTAAATCCGAACATTGTTGCAGGGAATGATAAGAAAGTAGGAGGTTTTGACAGACCAAGTTCTTTCGGTGGTGATAGAGGCGGAGACCGAGGTGGTGATAGACGTGGAGGTGGAAATCGTGGAGGCCAACAAAGAGGTGGCAAAAAATAATAATTTAGAACAATTCTAACAAGACATAGAACATGTTACAACCAAAAAGAACGAAGCACAGAAAAGCGCACAAAGGAAGAATCAAAGGTGATGCAAAACGAGGTACAACCTTGGCTTTTGGAACATTCGGCTTAAAATCATTAGAGCCAAAATGGATTACTAATCGTCAAATCGAAGCAGCTCGTCAAACCATGACTCGTCACATGAAACGTGAAGGAAATGTTTGGATTCGTATTTTCCCTGATAAGCCAATAACCAATAAACCTGCAGAGGTTCGTATGGGTAAAGGTAAAGGTAATTTAGAATACTATGCAGCAGTTGTGCATCCAGGACGTATCATGTTTGAAATTTCTGGGGTAAGTTTAGAGGTTGCAAAAGGAGCTTTGGCTCTAGCAGCACAAAAACTACCGGTAGCAACTAAATTTGTAATCCGTAGGGACTTTGTTGAAGCTTAATTTATAAAAAAGTAAGAAATGGCCGCAAAAACTAAAAAAATCAGCAGAAATCAAGAAATCGCTGCAATGAATGCAGAGGAGCTTGTAAAGCATATCGGAGATGCAAATACGCAAATCCAAAGAATGAGGTTCAGTCACGCGATTACGCCTATCGAAAATCCGATGGCTATCCGTACCTTGCGCAAAGATATTGCCAAGTTAAAAACAGAACAACGTAAAAAACAACTAGGATTTTAATTTAAACTGAAACCATACAATGGCAGAAATAACAAATATCAGAGGTCGTCGTAAAACTCGTATCGGGTTGGTTACGAGTAACAAAATGGAAAAGACGATTACAGTCACTGTAGAACGTAAAGTAAAACATCCTATTTATGGGAAGTTCCTTAAGAAGACAACTAAATTCATGGCTCACGATGAAAAAAATGAGTGTTCTATTGGAGATGTGGTAAAAATTATGGAAACTAGACCGTTAAGTAAGAATAAGTGCTGGAGACTATTGGAAGTCGTTGAAAAAGTAAAATAATAATGTGGGTGAGGAGACTCATTCATAAAAAATAAAAGAAATGATACAACAAGAAAGTAGATTAAATGTAGCCGACAATAGTGGAGCCAAGGAAGTTCTTTGTATTCGCGTATTAGGTAATTCTGGTCAGGATTATGCTCATATCGGTGATAAAATAGTTGTGACAGTAAAGGATGCAATGCCAGGAAGTGGAATTAAAAAAGGAACTGTGGCGAAAGCTGTAATTGTTCGCACTAAGAATAAATTACGTAGAAAAGATGGTTCTTATATTCGATTCGATGATAATGCAGTTGTTATCTTGAACGCCTCTGATGAACCAAGAGGATCTCGTATCTTTGGACCAGTTGCACGTGAATTACGTGATAAAGGGTACATGAAAATTATCTCATTGGCACCAGAAGTGCTATAATTAATAAATGTTTAGAAAGTGAAAAGCAGATTTAAACCAAAATATTCTATCAAAAAGGGAGATCAAGTTGTTGTGATTTCTGGATCTGATAAAGATCTAAATACACCACGTACTGTTCTTTCTGTAATACCAGATGAAACAAGTCCTAAGGTTCTTGTTGAAGGAGTGAATATTAAGACAAAACATAAAAAACCGAATGCCCAAAACCCACAGGGTAACATTGTAAAAGAGGAAGCGCCTATTGCTTTATCTAATGTGATGTTATGGGATGCCAAATCAAAAGCTGGAACAAAAGTTCGTCGCGAAAGAAAAGATGGCAAAGCTATTCGAATTTCAAAAAAATCAGGGGAGGTAATTAAATAATGAGCACAACTACTTACACACCACGTATGCAAACCAAGTACAGCACAATTGTTGTACCTGCATTAATGAAAAAATTTGGATATAAAACTGTGATGCAATGTCCAAGATTACTTAAAATTTGTTTGAACCAAGGCGTTAAAGGCTCGGTTTCTGATAAGAAGTTGATTGATATTGCAGTTGATGAGATGTCTAACATCACAGGACAACGTGCAGTTCCAACTATGTCTAAAAAGGATATTTCTAACTTTAAATTAAGAAAGAATATGCCGATTGGAGCAAGAGTCACTTTACGTGGAAGAAACATGTATGACTTCCTAGATAGATTCGTTTCTGTTTCTTTACCTCGTGTGAGAGATTTCAAAGGAATCAGTGATAAAGCTTTTGATGGTCGAGGAAATTATAGCATCGGAATTACTGAACAAATCATATTTCCAGAAATTGATATCGATAAATTACCAAGAATTAGTGGTATGGATATTACTTTCGTGACGACTGCAAGAACCAATGAAGAAGCATATGAATTGCTTAAAGAATTGGGCATGCCTTTTAAAAATTTAAACGCAAATAATAATAATTAATATTCATGGCAAAACAATCAATTAAAGCTCGCCAACGTAAACGTGAAAAAATGGTAGCTCAGTTCGCTGAAAAGCGTAAGGCTTTGAAAGCTGCAGGAGATTATGCTGCACTTGATCTGATTCCTAAAAATGCTTCTCCAGTTCGATTACACAATCGTTGTCAATTAACAGGAAGAGGAAAAGGATATATGAGACATTTTGGAATTTCTCGTATCATGTTTCGTGATATGGCACTCAATGGTTTAATTCCTGGCGTACGTAAAGCAAGCTGGTAAAAATTGCCCTAATGCAGTCAAATCCTTAGCTGCAAATAAATAAGGATACAAAAATTAATATGCAATAAAATGGTAACAGATCCAATAGCCGACTTCTTAACCCGAATCAGAAATGCCCAAATGGCAGGTCATCGTATCGTGGAAATCCCTGCTTCAAATCTGAAGAAGAGAATGACAGAAATTTTGTATGATAAAGGTTATATCCTAAAATACAAATTTGAAGAAGATAATAAACAAGGTTTAATTAAAATCGCCTTGAAATATGATGTTAATTCTAAGGTTCCTGCAATACGTGGACTAGAAAGAGTAAGTCGTCCAGGTCTTCGACAATATGCCAAGCCAGCAGAAATCAGAAGAGTTCAAAATGGTCTGGGAATAGCTATCCTTTCAACGTCTAAAGGAATCATGACCGATAAAGAAGCAAAAGCCAATAATATTGGCGGAGAGGTTCTTTGTAATATTTATTAATCACTAATTTGTAAAGACAGATCCAAAAAGGATTTGTATAAAAAAATAGAATAATGTCTCGAATAGGAAAAAAAACAATTCAATTACCAAATGGAGTTTCCATCAATGTGTCTCCTGCCAATGAAGTGGTAGTGAAAGGACCTAAGGGTGAATTAAAACAAACACTTGATAGAGATATCAAAGTGGAAATTGAAGATGGAAATCTTAATTTGACAAGACCAACTGATCAAATTCGTCATCGTGCTATGCATGGTCTGTATCGTTCTTTGATTTCTAATATGGTTACTGGGGTAACTGAAGGATATCAACGTAAACTTGAATTAGTGGGTGTTGGGTACAAAGCTACAAATCAAGGTAATTTATTAGACATGGCATTAGGTTATTCTCATAACATTGTTTTTGAAATTCCAAAAGAATTGTCAGTAACTACTTTAACAGAAAAAGGTGCGAATCCTATTATTACCTTAGAAGGTTCTGATAAGCAGTTAATAGGTCAGGTGGCGGCTAAAATTAGAAGCTTACGTAAACCTGAACCTTACAAAGGAAAAGGTGTTAAATACGTTGGAGAATACATCCGTCGTAAAGCAGGTAAATCAGCTGGTAAATAATTTAAAAATAATTAGAAAATGGTTAATAGTCATTTTCACTAAATAAAAATAACATGGACGCTAAAGTAATTAGAAAGCAAAAGTTGAAATGGAGGGTTAGAAAGAAAATTTCAGGCACAGCAGAAAGACCTCGTTTGGCAGTTTTCCGCAGTAATTGTGATATCTACGCGCAATTAATCGACGATGTGAATGGTAAAACACTTGCTTCTGCAAATAGTAGAAACAAGTCTACAGTACAAACTGGAACAAAAGTGGAGAAAGCTAAAGCTGTAGGTGTAGCAATAGCAGAGGTTGCCAAAGCAAAAGGAATTGAAACTTGTGTGTTTGATAGAGGTGGAAACCTTTACCATGGAAGAATCAAGGCTCTTGCAGAAGGTGCTCGTGAAGGGGGCTTAAATTTCTAAGCTTTATTCAAATTAAATATTTATTGAATTCTCAAAAATAGAAAATGTCAAAATCAGAAACAAATACAGTTAAATCCGGTGAAATGGAATTACAAGATAAGGTAGTATCCATTAATCGTGTGGTAAAAACTACTAAAGGAGGAAGAACATTTAGTTTTTCAGCTCTAGTTGTAGTTGGTAATGGAAGTGGAGTGATTGGTCACGGATTAGGAAAAGCCAAAGAGGTTCAAATGGCTATTCAAAAAGGTATCGATGATGCTAAGAAAAACTTAGTAAAAGTGCCTATTCTTCATGGCACAGTACCTCATGAAATTGTGGCTAAAAAAGGTGCTGCAAAAGTAATGATTAAGCCTGCATCTCATGGTACGGGAGTGATCGCTGGAGGAAGTATGCGTGCCGTACTTGAAAGTGCTGGTGTAACCGATGTATTAGCCAAATCATTAGGTTCAGCTAATCCTCATAACGT
>JAGNOY010000324.1 GCA_017989935.1 Chitinophagaceae bacterium | reverse complement strand
CATCTATAGTGCCATAATCAAAGCCACTGATTTGGGCATACGCACTGATGGTGTAACAAATGAAAGTGAGAAGGAAGATGATTTTTTTCATACTATTTTTTTAAAAAGCTCTACTGATACCAAGCACCCAACGAAAATCTATGTATTCAGGTTTGCTTGCCGGGGGCGTGTTGACAAAAAATGGTATATCAAAACGAATCGTAAATGGTGGAATAGTTTCGAATAGGCCAAATTTTTTGATAGTCAAAGCTGCACCTAAACCTGCATCCATTCTTAGTTTGCTAAATCCATTGGTTGGAACAATTTGTGTGAGGTTGGTAATATCAAATTTACTTCTACTAATAACACCTGCATCTCCAAAAGCATACAAATCTAGATGAAGATAATTTTTTAGATACTTAGGTTTAAATGTAACTAATCGATCGAATTCAATTTCAGCGTTGATTGCCGCACCACTTAACCCTTTATAATTTACATATTTATTTCCTTGTGCATCTTGTTCAATGGCGTAGTAACCTGTATAGCCTCTTAAATTTAAGCCGCCTCCACCATGTAAATGATTAAAGTTTTGTTGACTAAAATTTCCCCATGTCGAAGGCATAACACCTACTGACCTGGTGAATTTATTTTCCATCGCTTGTTCAGGATTTTGTCCTTGCAAGTAGAGGGCGCTTTCTTTTGGAATGTCTTTACCCATACCATATCGAGCAAAGGCTCTATAACTCATATCTAATTTTTTCCAACTATTTTTATGTATCCATTCACCTTCGAAGTAGGAATAGTTATAAGTAAAAGGGGCGCGGGCTTTCAATGAAAGTAAACCTTGTCCTCTGCGAACATAAGGATGTGTATATTCAATTTCGAGAAATGAATTCTTTTGGGTATTGCTTGTTTTACCTCCTGAATAACTGCTCCATTCATCGGCATTAAACAAATAATAATCTTTACCATTCACTTTTCTGTAGAGTGTAGTTAAGCTTGTAGTGATTTTGTCGTTGCCATTTAATTTTAATGATCCAAAGACTCTATGTTTTGCGAAGCCTTCCATATGTCTGGAATGTATACCCCAGGCGATGTTTTTTGAGACTTGTTTGAACGGCGTTTCATAACGTAAGGTATAATCGATAGGTGCTACATTTTGCCACCAGCTTTCACCTTCAAAGGGTCTGTATTGCAAATCAGTGCCAAGTCGAGTGTTAAACCAAACTGTCACATAAAGTTTACGCAGATAATTCATATAACTTCCATTGAAGTTGATACCTGCTTTGACACCATCAACTGCATTCCACCAAATATCGGGTTGTAAGAAGGATTGATATTTTTTCCAACTTGGCGCATTGTAGATGAATGATTGAAGTTTTACAGTTCTAGATTCTTGAGCAAGTTTTTGATTAGGTCTTTTATAATTGTCCATCATATCAATATCTGCTAGTCTATAACTTGGATCAAGCTCTACTAATTTAACGCCGCTTGGTATATTTAATTTCGCAGTATAAGTCGGATGTAACAAATCCCAACCATACCATTTAGGCAACACTTTATTAGAAGTTTTTTTGATGAAAATTGAATTAGGAATATGGTAATTGTATTGCTTACCGTTTTTAGCTGTCACCCTAAAATCTAAGGGCATTTGCATTTGACCATAGCGTTTAAATTTAATTTTAAATTCATCATTCACTAAAGTCTTTTTGATAGAAACGATTCCATAGTCGATGGATTTTGTTGTTTCTAACCATTGATCAAAAAACCAATTTAAATCTTGTTGAGTAAATTCGATGATGCTTTGACGAAAATCTTCAAAGTAAGGGTGAGCGAATTTCCATTTAGCTACATAATGTTTCATGGCACCTTGAAATAAACTATCGCCTAATACATATTGAAGATTATATAGCATAGTGGCTGTTTTGTGATACACATTGCTATAACCATTTTCATGTCCTAGTGCACTATGAAAATCATTCGAATGGGTATTCAATGCTTTATCGTTTTCACGAACTGCATCATTCATATAACGATTGTAAACAGAGAGGTCTCTGTTGTTTCCAACTTCTTTATGGTTGCGAACATACTTGTTTTTGATAGGAGATGAAATAGGTGTTTCTCCATCAATTTTTGTAAGTCCCCATGCTGTTATAAATTGTGTAAAACCTTCATCGAGTGCAGCGCGATAAGTTTCGTTGTTGCCTATCATGCCATAGAACCAATTATGCCCAATTTCATGTACAAGCAAACCATGATAATCTGGTTCTCCACCACCATCAAGTGTTAACATCGGATATTCCATGCCATCGTTTGCATCGGCAGCTACCATTTTTGGATATTCGTACATGCCAAAATCTTCGGAAAAAGTTTGAATAATTTTAGCGACATACTCAGCCGAGGTTTGCCATTTAGAAGCATGTGGTTCGAGCACTAAACCAATACACTGAATTTTTCTACCTTGCTCGCCATCAGGGGCATAAAAGGTTTCATCAATTCTGTAAGCCGGATCAGCGGTAAAGGCAAAATCATGCACATTGTTGGCAATATAGTGCCAAGTTTTTCTTTTGCTGCTATCATAAGGGGTGATGACACTGGGTGCTTCATTCCAAGCTTTGTTTTTGAAATTACTCGCGTCTAATTTTGCACGCAAATCACCTGGATAGGTTTCTGATGGGTTTTGTAAGGCCCCAGTAGCCTCCACAACATAGTTATCGCTGAAGGTAAGTTTTACATCAAAAAGCCCATAATCGCCATATAATTCTTTATTTAAATGTTGATCAACATCCCAACCTTTTTTCTTGTCATACACGCAAATACGCGGATACCAATGCACCCCATTGAAATGTGTGAAGCCATACGAATTATAGGCATTCATTCTTCTTCTAAATTGACCACTTTCGAAAAAGGTGGCAAAGTTCATCGAAAATTCTATGGAAGCGCCTGGGGCTAATGGTTTAGGTAAATACACCTTCATGATAGTATTATCAAATTCAACTTTACAAGGTTTGCCATTCACCTGTACATTTTCAACTAATGTACCAAGCCCTTGTTGCGCATACTTACCAAAATAGGTGATAGGTTGTTTGTTGGCTTTATGTAAATCTGCTAAATAAGATCCTTTGACAAAGGCATTTTGGTATAAATGAAAATAAACAAAGGGTAGTTCAAAAGGAGAATTGTTTGTGTACACTAATTTCTCTGAAGCTTCCACAATTTTTGATTTCTCATTAATTTGAGCCTCGATGGTATAATGCACATCTTGTTGCCAATAGCCTGCATCAGGTTTTCGGTT
>JAGNOY010000323.1 GCA_017989935.1 Chitinophagaceae bacterium | reverse complement strand
GTGTATGCAGGTTTAGGGATTTACGATACGATGCAAATTATTCAACCTGATGTGAGTACCATTTGTACGGGAATTGCTGCAAGTATGGCGGCTGTGCTGATGTGTGCTGGAGTTAAAGGAAAACGAACAGCGCTGAAACATGCTAGAATCATGATTCATCAACCTTTAGGTGGTGCGGAAGGACAAGCAAGTGATATTGAAATCACTGCACGTGAAATTGGTAAATTGAAAAAAGAACTATACGAAATTATTGCCTCACATAGTGGGCAGAAATTTTCAAAAGTTGAGAAAGATAGTGATCGCGATTATTGGATGACAGCTGAAGAAGCCAAAGAATATGGAATGGTTGATGAAGTATTAGTTAGAAATCCTAAGAAGGAACTCTAATTCGTTTTTGCTGTTATTTATCAACACTGTTTCCTAAACTAATAAAACAAAAAAGGCTAATCATCTTGATTAGCCTTTTTTAATATTTTCAAATTTTTGAATTATTGCATGGTGAATAAAGTTGAATCAATATCGGTTCTAGTTGAGTAATCTGTCGTAGTGATAATAACTTTACCATAGATTGTACTGCCTTGAGGCGGTATATCGTATTGAACATTATAGGTAAATGCTTCCTTGCCATCAACATCAAGTACGAACTCTTTAAATATCTTCAACACTGAATCATTAGAAGGTTTATACTGAAGTAATTTTATCCGTAAATCTTTAAGTTTACCACCTCGTTTTGTTGTTTCTTTATCTACTACATTGCCAATGATATGTACTGTTTCACCAAAACTAAAATTGAAATTTGCAGTTGGCACACTCGGAATAATTTCAGGGGCAATGGTATCTCTTATTTCACTATAAAAATAAATACTGTTATCACTTCTTTTACATGAATAAATCATAGACAAGAAGGCCATGGATATCAACAGAATTCTAGCGTACTTATTAATCATTCACGAAACTATTTAGGTCGTAAATATACTTAAAATGTGTTTAAATCAAACAATGTTTAATATTTTTACTTTTTAGTGACAATGAGAATGAAGAGAGAGGAATTGTATTATAGGTTAGCCTTAAAGGAAGTTCATGGAATAGGGCCCATTAAGTATAAAAAATTAATTGAGAATTTTGGTAGCGCCAAAGATGTATTTAAGGCAAATAACAAAAAGTTACTCAAGTATTCTGGGCTTTCGGAAGCCAATCATCAAACTTTGCAAAGCTTTGCAGACTTTGATCGTATTGAAAAGGAATTGCTTTTTCTTGAAAAAAATCAATATACTACCTTGCATTTTGATCAAGATGCTTATCCTAATACCTTAAAAAATTGTAGCGATTCACCACCTTTACTTTTCTTTGCTGGTCAAAAGTTTCCTGAAAACAAAAAATTTATTTCAATAATCGGTACAAGATCAAATTCAGAGTATGGTAAAAAAATTTGTGAGGAACTTATTCTTCAGCTCCAGCCTTATAATGTATGTATAGTCAGTGGTTTAGCATTTGGGATAGATGTATTAGCTCATTCGAATTGTATTAAACATCAAATTCCAACTTTGGGCGTGATGGCCTCAGGCTTAGATATCATTTATCCTTATGAACATAAAAAAATAGCAAAAGAAATGCAAACTCAAGGAGGGCTGTTGACAGAGTATTTTTCAGAAACAATTCCAGATAAAAGTAATTTTCCTTCGAGAAATAGAATCGTGGCAGGTATGTCAGAAGCGACCATCGTCGTTGAAACTAGTTTAAAGGGTGGCTCTATCATTACAGCGGAATTGGCATTTTCGTATAACAGAGATGTTTTTTGCTTTCCCGGAAGAATTTATGATGATAAAAGCCAAGGATGCCTTCAATTAATTAAGAGTTTAAAAGGTCAGTTAGTGACAAGTGCAGAAGATATAGTGCAAAGCTTGGGTTGGAAACAAGATAAATCTAACAAAAAAATTCAAGCATCCTTGTTTATTGAATTGAACGAGCACGATCAATTATTATATGACTTAATTCTTGCCAACGGCCCTATGCATATTGACCAATTGACCCAGCAAGCCACCTTGAGTTATTCGTTCATTGCCTCTTCTTTATTAAGTTTGGAAATGCAAGGACTTATTCAAATTGAGCCTGGCAAAATAGTAAAGCCTCTTTGATCAATACTTACATTGAATCGCACATATGATGGCCGTTGCGGCAAGGATAGTAGCGAAAAGCCCGCATTCCGAAAGGCTTCATCAAACTACATTATATATAACACCTTACCTAATAGCCTATTCGGAAGAGGACTTGCAGCGAATAGCCTGTGTGCCGCCCAAAAAAGGAAGATTAATTTACATTGATTTTTCTTTTAACTAAAATATATACAATAGGCTCTTTGATTCCATCCATTTTCTATTATTTTTGCTCCCACTCAAATTTGGCAATATTTGATTTTTGTTATTGCCTAACCAATTTGTGTAAATTAGAAACCACAATATGAAGCAACTTTCTCTCATACTTAGCAGTTTAGCACTAGTTGGTGTTGTAGCCTTATTTGTTATGAAATCCAAGGATAAATCGCCAGCAAGACAAATTATAAAAACTAAAGATTCTACAGGCAAAGAAGTGATTGTTTCTGGAAGCAAAATTGCTTATGTAGATATTGATACGTTGGAGGCTAATTATGATTATTTTAAAAGAAAGAAAAGCGAGTTCGAAACTCGTCAAAAGAATATTGATGCTGAACTTGAAAAAAGTGCCAATCAACTTCAAAATGATTATGAAGTGTTGAGAAAGAAGGCTGAATCTGGGCAATTGTCACAAACAGATGGTGAAGCAGCTCAGCAAAGATTGATGCAGAGACAGCAAGAATTAGAATTGAAAAGACAAAATCTTGGTACTAAATACATGAAGGATCAAGAAGCTTTCAACAAAGAAATTCATGATAATTTACACAGATATATTGAAATTTATAATGAAGAAAAAGGGTATGATTTTATCTTATCTTATTCAAAGGATGGTTCTATTTTGTTTGCAAACAAAGATTTAGATGTAACCCAAGATATTATTGAAGGCATGAATTCAAAAAACTTCGAAAGTAAAACTAGCAGTCCGAGTACTGATACCACAAAATAATTGTTATGAGAAAAAAAATAGTTGCAGGAAATTGGAAAATGAATTTAGGCATGGCTGAGGGTCAAGCACTTATTCAGGAAATAATGAGCAAAATGCCAACCATGAAAGAGGGGAAGCAAGTGATATTTTGTCCATCGTTTACAACCCTTTATCATGCAAAAGAAACTTTAGTAGCTCATTCTTCTAAGC
>JAGNOY010000322.1 GCA_017989935.1 Chitinophagaceae bacterium | reverse complement strand
AAATACTTTACAAGCGCAACTAGCCACAAGTTGTCAAGAAGGCAAGATGCAAAGACTTCAGCATAAAATCAAAAAAAGTCGTGCAGGCAATTATGCCAATTCGCTGATGAGCCAATACGATGTTCACTTTTACTTTCTTGATTTGAATATTGAAAGAAATTCAACGGTTATTAGCGGATCTACCACTATTGGTGCAAAGATATTGAGTAATAACTTAGATACTTTTTGCTTTGAGCTTAATAGTAATTTAATTATTGATAGTGTAATGTATAACAATCAAGTACTCAATGTAAGTCGAGTTGCAAATATCAGTTATGCGATTCTTCCAACTCCGGCTAGTATTAATTTAGATATGCATGTAAAAATATTTTATCATGGCGATGCAGCCTTGGTGGGCGGCAGTGCGATAGGTGATGGGTTTACAACAGACACTTCTCCTTCATGGGGCAATTCAGTTACTTGGAGTTTGAGTGAGCCTTACAGTGCTTATGAATGGTTTCCTTGCAAGCAATTTCTTCAGGATAAAGCAGATAGTGCTTGGGTTTATGTAACTACAGACAACCAAAATAAGGTCGGATCTAATGGCACGTTGCAAGGTGTTGATAGTCTTGCGAATAATAAAGTTCGTTTTAGATGGAAAACTAATTATATCATAGACTATTACCTTATATCCGTGGCTGTAGCTAAATATGTAGATTATACCATTTATGCGCATCCAGCATCCCTACCCAACGATTCTATTAAAATTGTAAATTATGTGTATAATAATCCAAATACCTTACCAGCATTTAAAGAAGATATTGATAGCATGGCCTTAGTGATTGAATATTATTCTGAATTGTTTGGACTATATCCTTTCTACCAAGAAAAATACGGACATTCCATGGCACCATTAGGTGGTGGTATGGAACATCAAACCATGACAACAATTGGCAATTTAGGTAGCTTCTCAACCAATTCGCATGAGCTGATGCATCAGTGGTTTGGAGATCATGTGACTTGTAAAACTTGGAAAGATATTTTTATTAATGAGGGTTTTGCTACGTATGGTGAATACCTTGCTTACGAACATTTCAGAAGTTGGAATGAAGCTCAAGTAAAAATGACCGATGTGCACGACAATGTACTTATGGATCCGAATGCCATGGTTTACTTCACAGATACGGCCGATGTGAATCGCATATTTGATTCGAGATTAACTTATGATAAAGGAAGTGCCGTAATACATACCTTAAGATTTATTTTAGGAGATTCTTTATTTTTTCATGGCCTTAAGCAATTTCAAACACAATATTCTTTTTCAGCAGCAAGTATTGATGATTTAAAGTCTTCGCTAGAGGCTAGTTCGGGAATTAATCTAAGTGACTATTTTAACCAATGGTTATACGGCGAAGGTTATCCTATTTATGCTGGAGAATTTTACTCGAATGGAACAACTTTATTTTTAAAAGTTTCCCATACAACTTCATCCACACTTACTCCTTTATTTAAAACACCGTTAGAGATAAAATGCAGTGGGCTTAATGGAGATACAATCATACAAGTTGAGATCACACAAAATGCAAATACCTTCATGATCCCAATGAGTAAAAATATCACCTCTTTAACTATAGATCCGAATAATTGGATTTTAAATAAGAGCCAACAATTTTCGATTAATCCTGATTTAATTTCATTGCAACTTTCCTATCTTGAATTGCAACAAAGTATTGAATTATATCCAAATCCAAGTATGGATGAAGTGAATATTATTTGTTCCAAAGATCCTCAAGCCACTTTTGAGCTAAAAGATTTGCAGGGGAAGAGCTTTTTACAAGGTCAAGTTGGTAAAATCAATATTAAACATTTACCTTCAGGAATATTTATTGTCAACATAAAAAGCAAAGACGGCATAATAAATAGAAAAGTAGTTAAACATTAGTATTCAGTAATTATGGATTATTCGAGTTGAAAATATTTTTCATAGAATTGGATTAAGTTTGTAGTTGAAATAATTTCATGCGAAGGATACTTTATATACTATGTTGCTTTTATATACATGCTTCGCTTCATGCACAGCCCTTAGCAGATAGTTTAATTAAAAGTTTAACGAACACCCCTGTTGAAAAACGAATTTTAATTTATTTAGATGTTGCTTCAAAAATTCAGAATAAAGATTATCAAAATTGTGTTCGAATTTGCAATGAATTAATTTCAATAGGCGAAAAAAATAAGAACAAACACGCCTTAGGAGAAGCATATCTCTTAAAAGGTTTAACTAATTATTTTGCAGGTGAATATGATGAAACACTAAAATACTATTTGAAAAGCATAGAAGCTTTTGAATCCATCAATGATCATGCTGGAAATGCTAAAGTGCATAATGAACTTGGTTTCTTTTATCGTAAGCAAAAACAAGATTCACTTTCCAGTGCAAGCTTTACTGAGGCTTATAGATTAGCTTGTCTTTCTGCCAACAAAGGCATCATGGGTACGGCATTAAATAATCAAGGAATAAGTGCCCAAGATAAAGGGAATCACCAATTGGCAATTTCACTTTTCACCAAGGCTCAGCAATTGTATCAAGAAATTAAAGATAGCATAGGAGTTTCGTACACCTTAGACTATATTTCAGTTTCGTTAGCGGCTAATCAAAATTACACACAAGCCATTGCCTTACAAAAACAATCCCTAGAATTAAGGCTCAAGCATAAGGATAGCAATGCAGTTGCATTATCCTATTTTAATTTAGCAGAGTTTGAAAAATTACACAAAGACTTAACGCGTGCCGAAAGTTACTTACTCTCTTGTTTGGAAATTACTGAAAAAATCAACTACAAAGAACTTACTGCTTCTTGTTACAAAATACTTGCTGATATAAACTTTAAAGAACGAAATCCTTATAAGGCCTATGTGTATCATGTGAAGTATTCAGTACTGAATGAAGAATTATTTAATGAAGGTAAGAGCAAACAAATCAATTCACTACAGACAAAATACGAAACAGCTAAAAGGATACAACAAATAGAATTTTTGCAACATGAAAATGAGTTAAAAGAAATCAATAATCGAAACCAACGAATTGTATGGATAAGCGTTTTGTTCATCATTATTGGAATTTCATTAGGCTCTTATCAATACTTAAAAAGAAAAAAACAACAAGAATTTGATCAGGCTATCATTAAAGAAAAAGACCTGCGTAATAAAGCCATGATTGAAGCTGAAGAAAGAGAGCGAATCAGAATTGCTAGAGATTTACATGATGGAATTGCTCAAACTATGACAGCCGCAAAAATGCAATTAGAGTAT
>JAGNOY010000321.1 GCA_017989935.1 Chitinophagaceae bacterium | reverse complement strand
ATATCCTGTATTTTCAACAATTGGTTCGAAAAGTACCCGTGCCTGATAATGTACTTGAATACGCAGTATCCTTGGTACACAAAACCAGACCCAACGATCAAGGTTCAGATACCTCAAGAAACTACATTTCATGGGGCGCCGGACCTAGAGCCTCTCAAAATTTAATTTTGGGTGCTAAATGCTATGCCTTGCTACATGGCAAATACAGTCCAGATATTGAAGATGTGAAAGCTGTAGCAATTCCGATCCTTCGTCATCGTGTAGTATTAAATTACAAAGCAGAAGCAGATGGATTAAAAGTAGAAGGTATCATCAAGCAATTGATGTAGGCCTCACTTGAAATTTATCTTGCGTTATGCAACTTGAATTGGTTATTGTTGTGTTTACTTTTTCTATATTTGTACACATTACATAAGTTATTCATGGCACATTATTATACTCTAGGTAAAATTCCGCATAAAAGACATACTCAGTTCAGAAAAGAAGATGGTGGTTTGTATAGCGAACAACTTTTTAGCACAGAAGGTTTTAGTTACAATTACTCTTTATTATACCATGTTCATCCGCCTACAAAAATTATACGTTCAGAAGAACCTCGTGACGTCAATCCAGTAATTGCCACTACTAATATTCTTAAACATCGAAGCTTTCAAGGTTTTAAAATAAAACCCATAGCCGACTACCTCGATAGCCGAAAACCAGTTTTGGTAAACAATGATTGTCACATCACCTTAGCTTCTCCGCAACAAAGTATGAAAAATTACTTCTACAAAAATGCAGATGCAGATGAAGTTATTTTCATTCATGAAGGCACCGGAAAAGTACTAACCCAATATGGAGAATTACCATTTTCTTATGGCGACTATATTGTGATTCCTCGAGGTACAATTTATCAAATCACCTTTGACACTGAAGCAAACAGATTATTTATTGTAGAATCTTTTGGCCCGATACGCTTCCCTAAACGCTACAAAACTTCTGAAGGACAATTAATGGAACATGCACCCTTCTGTGAAAGAGATATTCGGAAACCGCAAGATCTGAAAACATACGACGAAGCAGGAGAATTTACTATTTATACCAAGAAGAAAGGCTTACTTTACCCAATTACCTATGGCACCCATCCATTTGATGTTGTAGGTTGGGATGGATATGAATATCCGTATATCTTTTCTATTCACGACTTCGAACCAATAACGGGTCGCGTGCACCAACCACCACCTGTACATCAAACCTTCGATGGTAAAGACTTTGTAATTTGCTCATTCGTACCACGCCTATACGATTATCACCCCCAAGCAATTCCTGCACCTTACAACCATAGCAATATTGATAGTGATGAGGTGCTCTATTATGTAGATGGCGAATTCATGAGCAGAAAGCATGTTACTCGAGGTATGATTACGCTACACCCTAGTGGCATACCACATGGGCCACATCCAGGTGCAGTTGAAAAAAGTATTGGCAAAAAAGAAACCCCTGAATTGGCTGTGATGGTCGACACCTTCAGACCACTTCAGTTAACCAATTATGCACTTGAAATTGAAGATGAAAATTACGAAATGAGTTGGGCTGAATAAACAACCTTTTTCATCCATTACAAATTTTTGGTTAAGCTATATAACATTCAGTTGACGTAACTATTCGAAAATAAAAAGTGCCCCTGCTTCAGAAAACCTATTAATAGTTAATTGTTTTCTTGCTCTACATTCTGCAGAATTCTAATTCAAAAGTGCCAAATACTCATTCAAAACAACCAAATACTCATTCCCTTTTTGTGGAACACACACCCAATCTATATTTGCTTCCAGTAGGTTATTTATGTGACTTTTTCAAATATAGTGTCCGACGAAAGTTGGACACTATTTTTTTGCTCCTTACTTAAGATTCAGCCAGTTTGGATTTCTACATACTTGATGAATAATTGATTTAAAATACAAACGATCTACAAAAGCGAATTTACAATTTACTCATTGAGAACGACCAAATACTCATTGAAAATGACCATATACTCATTACCCATTTCAGGCAAACATTGCTCGTATTACATTTGTTCTCAGTAGGTTATTTATGTGATTTTTCAAAAAGGTGTTCAACGAAAGTTGAACACTTTTTTATTGCTTGAGGGTATCTTGATATTGATTAATTGGCTCTTTAATCTCCATAGGCAAAAACAAACTACTATCTCCATGATTTCGGATAACATCACGCACCATGGTTGACGAATAAGAAGAATATTTCGCAGAACAAGCCAAAAATATCGTTTCAATAGTCGGATCAAGCATTTGATTCATGTCTGCAATAGCCTTCTCATATTCAAAATCGCTCACTGTTCTTAAACCTCGGATAATAAAATTAGAATTCACTTCTTGACAAAAATTCACCGTCAAGCCTTCATAACTTAATACCTCTACCTTTGTATTTCCTTTGTATATATTCTTAATCCACTCCATTCGCTTCTCTAAATCAAACATGGGTTGTTTATTGGTATTCACCCCTACCCCAACAATAACTTTATCAAAAAGGTCTAAGGATCGATCTATAATATCTGTATGCCCAAGAGTAATTGGATCAAAGGTGCCAGGAAACAAAGCTATTCGCATGATTATGTGTTTTATTTTTTGTAATTAATAAATCTAAAAGTAAGGCTTTATTTCAAGTTAATAAGAATTGATTTAAAAAGTTTTATTCTCTGTTTTCTTGATTTATTAAAACGAATAGCTGCCAAGCAATTCAAGCTCAAGAAAACAAACTAAGCATAAATTTAATCAACAGATTCGCAAAAACTTCCCGAAATTCAAAATAGACTGTATCAAAGGAAATATAACATTAGGTAGAAATAGAAATGTCCATTCTCCAGAATTTTCAATTTCGCTTGAAACAACAGAAATAAAATTTGTGAACACTATCCTAAGACTTCAATTGATTCCACAATTTTAATGGTCATCCAATCCTCGTAAATTACATTTGCAAAAACTATTCAGATTGAAGTCGTTACATAAATATGTTATCAGTGCATTCATTCCTCCTTTCTTAGGAGCTTTTTTAGTCACTTGGTTCATATTTGTGATGCAATTTATGTGGGTATGGATTGATGAATTTATCGGCAAAGGACTCGACGTATTAACCATTGTCACCTTTCTAGGCTTATTATCTACAACCTTAGTGC
This sequence comes from Chitinophagaceae bacterium, assembly GCA_017989935.1. Classification (GTDB taxonomy): domain Bacteria; phylum Bacteroidota; class Bacteroidia; order Chitinophagales; family Chitinophagaceae; genus OLB11. The sequence continues at coordinate 128 of JAGNOY010000321.1, read as the reverse complement.
CAATTGCCTTACCGCTTGGCATTTTATTCGCCGCCATCATGACCTATGGAAATTTAGGCGAAAACTCAGAATTAGTTGCCATTAAAGCATCAGGCATTTCTGTGGCAAAATTTACTCGACCTTTATTC
>JAGNOY010000320.1 GCA_017989935.1 Chitinophagaceae bacterium | reverse complement strand
GTTAAAAGAAGGGTTTGACATTGACATTGGAGCACCAATGCCGACAATTTTATCAAACGAACGTCATATTTATCTAATTTTCTATGTGAGTAATATTGACCCCAATTGGGACGGTTCGACTGTTAACAAGCGAACAGAAAATGATGAAGGAATTGCGACCGTTAAGTTTGAGCGATTTGTACAATTCAAATTTGGAAATCCTAATGATGAATCGATTAATGGACACCCATTGTACAACCTCGGCCTTCAACCGTACTCAATTCAAAAAGTGACTGAATCTGATTGGATAAAGGAATTGGTAAAGATGAACTCAGTCCACCCATATCACAAAGACGACCAATTTTCAAAATATAAACACTTCATCTTTTTCTTTCATGACAGTTGTTTTGAAATTGTGGCAGAAGCATATTCAATTGAACAATGCCCAGAATTGACAATGAGAGACGAAATTCAACGGATTGGAAAATTACTATGAATAAAAAAAACGCGCTACAACATTAAAGGCTAATAGTTGGCGGCAGCCAGCGATTAGCCTGTGTTGAATGAAGCGGGATTAAGCTTGTGTATGGATTTTAGATTTTATTGCTTTTGGGTTTTGGAACTTACAGAACCTTTATTTTATTAGAGGCTTGGGCTATTGCTTATCTTGAAGATTTTATTTTGGTTTTATTTTGGTTTAGTTTGATTGTTTTCCGTATCATTTGGTTGACATTTACTGTTTATTGGCATTACATTATCAGGACACAAATGAATGTATCCATTAATTGAACATAAAATCTTATTGATTGAGGATGATAGGAGGATCCTTATTTGGCGAGACAATATTGATGGTGATCATTGTTCCTTTTTTGCAACATGGGCATCTGCGCGGATCTACAAATAGCCTAAGTAAAGCAAGTTCCCTACGCTGATGTTTATTGAGCAGTTCTCTGTGCTTTTGACCTAAGGAGGTGCGTGCTTTATTAATAGACTTTGACTTTGATGCATTCGATACCAAGCCATACATTCTAATTTTTCTAAAACCTTTAGGTAAAAAATGCAATGTCAACCTACGAATAAATTCTTCTCCGGTAAGAGCCATTGTTTTCTTTGTTCCATTAGATCGATAATCCTTGTATTCAAAACAAACATGTTTCTTATCGATTGACTTGATTCGCTGATTAGTGATGGCCACCCGATGAGAATATCTAGCTAGATAGTCAATCACATTTTTTGCACCACTAAATGGTTTTTTTGTGTAGATGACCCAATCCAACTTGTATAGCATATCTAGAAAATTTCCTAAGTTCAGGATGTCGGGCGGCAAGGTGATGTTTCCTTGCTTAAAGTTTTCTCTGATCAATTTGAGAAATCGAGCTTTAAAGACGTCTTTCATCGCTTTTACAGGAAATAGAAAGTTATTATTTCCTCTTTTAGGGAATTGCCACTGGCCAAATGTTGACAATCCACCATTTGGCACAATACAGTGCAGGTGTGGATGAAAGCTTAGATTTTGTCCCCATGTATGTAATACCATTGTAGCAGCTGTTTGTGCACCCAGCCATTTTACATCTTTTGCCAGCATATTGAGGGTATACCAAGCAGCTTTAAACAATGCCTCATACATTGGAGAAGCATTATGAACACATAGGCTGTTGAATTGGTGTGGCAATGTAAATACGATGTGATAATAAACAACTGGTAGCATCATATCTTCTTGCATGACTACCCAAGCCTCTTTTTCAACTCCCTGACATTTAGGACAATGGCGGTTTCGGCAACTATTATAACTAATTTGCATATGACCACACTTATCGCAACCATCGACATGGCCACCGAGAGCTGCTGTTCTGCACTTCGATAGAGCATCCAGGGTGCGCAAATGATCAGCAGGTAATTTTGCTGATAAATTGGGAAGAAATGCTTTAATGGCATCACTTACTTCCCATACATTGATGGCCATGTTAAATCAAATAATCAAGTGGAGATAAATCCGAGCTATCAGGAATTATAGCATATTTTAAGTAATGAAGTGTGGTGGTAATATATTCATGGCCTAACAATTTTTGCAACCTGAAGATGCTTCCACCCCTATTTAAATAATGTACTGCAAAGGAATGTCTGAGAGTATGGGGTGTGACCTTTTTACTCATTTTGGTTCTTTTCACAACCTCTCTAACGATATGCTGAACTCCTCTTTTTGAAAGAGCTTCACCTGTTTGGGTATAAGATTCGATCAGAGTGTTTTTTGGATAATAACCAAGAACAGCTACATATTGCTTAAGTACATCACGCAGCTTTTGGCCATAATAGACTACTCTGGTTTTTTTACCCTTTGAGTTATAAATAGTAATAGATTGGTGGAATTTATCAAAATCGCATAGCCGAATTTTAACCACTTCACTGACACGCATTCCTGTGTCATAAAGTAAAGTAATGACAAGCTTTTGCCTGATATCTCTGCAAGAATTAATGAGTAACTTGAGTTCATCATAACTGAGCACCTCAGTGTCAAATTTACTTACCCGAGGGTTAGGGATACTTACTACCAGATCAAGTCTGTTGACTATATTTCTAAAATAATATTTAAGTGCACAAACCCTGAGGTTTAAGGTGGAAGAACTATAGTTCTCATTTTCTTTTAGGTAACTGAGAAAAGATTTAATTTGATGAACCGAGCATTCTTCAGGAAGCTGATTATAATAAAGAATTAATTTTTGGACACCTCTGACGTATCCAATTCTAGTGGCTAAAGCACTATTAGCAATAGACATATGATCATCCATCGCTTGAAGGGCTGAGTCAAATTTTGTGATGCCTGTACTTTTAAATGTTTTTTTTCATAATTTTAAATTTTATAGTTGAAAAATAAGCTCGTAAGTTAAAGTTTTTTTTTAAAGTTGCGACGAAGGAGCTTTGTTCAACAAAGTGCATAACGCCCATGCTCCTAATGTCGCACGAGGTGTTAACACACATTGCAGCCAATGGAAGTGCAGCCGTTTAAAAAACAACAGACCGACCAAAAATATAACATTAAAGCGAAGACTAAACCATTTAAGAGCTGACCAATTTAGTCAAAAACTACTGAATGAATCATTAAAAACCCAACAAACCATATGATTTTAAATAGATTAATATGGCAAAAATGGCAAATAAAAAACGTAAATTTGCAAGCAAATGGCAAAGGCAGACTACATAGTATCGTTAATCAAATCTCATTATAACAATGAGCCAGAAAGGTTCACTACGATGGCTTTGCAAATTGCTGCACATGAAGCCAAATTAGGGCATATGCTTGTAGCTAATGATATTAAAACCATTATAGAC
>JAGNOY010000031.1 GCA_017989935.1 Chitinophagaceae bacterium | reverse complement strand
ATTTATGGAAAAAAATTGGTGGTTACAATGAGTATTTTTCTCCAGGCATGAGTAGTGATGATGATTTTGCTATGCGCATGTGGAATGCAGGATGTAGGGTATTCAAAGGCATTTCAGCAAGTCGTGTATACCATTTTCAATGCAAATCAACGGGTAGAATAGAAAAGAATGATGGTCGGAAACAATTTCGCACCTTGTATGGTATGACACAAAATACGTTCAATCGATTTTATTTAAGAAAAGGGCAGCCATATAAAGGCCCATTAACTGGACCTGGATTTTCACCTTTATTTTGGTTGAAAAAATGGCTTTCCTAATTGCTAATCTATGTGCAACTCTGTGATTTCTCTGTGCAAATCTGTGTCAGTTAAATTGCCTATATCACAGAGGTACACAGAGGAAATACAACACAGAGAACCACAGAGTAGTTAGCCTTTTCACTTATGCTAAGTCATTGCCAATAATTAGCATATACTTTAATGAACTTTTTTCCATACAAAGAAATTTATGATGCTTAATTTATCATTTGGTGGTTCTCAAATCGGAGAATACTGATGCAATAATTCAATAAAGGGCGAATTGCAATTCTTCACAATCACTGATGAACAAGAATGTGCCTGCATGAGGTAACACCCATGAAAATCAGGGTCCCTGAAACGATAGCTTGCGGTAGGGCGAAAGAAAATTGGGGGCATAAAAAACAAGATTGTTCAAGAAAGGTATCCTAACTATAAATTACCTTTGCACCCATGCGTAAAACTTCTGTGTGCATAGCGATTATTGTGTTGTTCTGCACAACACTTGTGTTAATGGGGTTTACAGGAAATAAGCCCTCCTCTAAGGTAATGACTGCGGTGCAACTGGGGGAGAAACTTTTTTTTGAGCCCATGTTGTCTAAAGATATGAGCATAAGTTGTGCTTCGTGCCACAAACCTCAATTTGCCTTTGCAGATACAAGTGCTTTTAGTCTAGGTGTTGGTGGCAAACTGGGTACGCGCAATACACCTTCTGTGATGAATATGACCATGAGAGAATCTTTTTTTTGGGATGGGAGGGCTAAGAGTTTAGAAGAGCAAGTCGTAGGACCCATAGAGAATCCGATTGAAATGAATTTGCCGTTTAAAGAGGCAGTGACCAGAATTCGAAATCATAATGGGTATAGAAAATGGTTTTATCAAGTGTATCATAAACTTCCAGATAGTGCCACCCTTGTTTCGGCTATAGCCACTTTTGAAAGGAGTTTAGAAACAGATCATACACCCAGTGATCGTTGGTTGAATGATGAACCGAATGAAATGACAGCTTCTCAACTCAGGGGTCGAGAATTATTTACTAGCAGTCGAACTCGATGTTTTGATTGTCATTTTACCCCTGATTTTACTGCAGATGAATTTAGAAATATAGGTTTATTTAATGGACAAGATTTACATGATAGTGGAAGATATCATGTGACAAAAAACATAGATGATATTGGGAAATTTAAAGTGCCTGGCTTGCGCAATATTGCTATGACAGCACCCTATATGCATAATGGGCAATTTAAAACCTTGCGAGAGGTGATTGACTATTATGATGAACCAGACAAATTATTTCATGGTGCCATCAATCGGGATACTATTTTGCCCAAAAAGATTGGACTTACTGAGATGGAAAAGATAGACTTAGAAGCTTTTTTGAACGCATTGACCGATGATAGATTCACTAAAAAAGGTAAATAATGCTAATTTCACCTATCTTGGTTTTGGATTGTACTCAATTAAATTTTATCTAAGATTTGGATCAAGCAAAAGTAATATGGCTTTGTAGTTGGTATCCGAATGATACAGATGCTTTTATTGGCGATTTTGTGCAAAGACAGGCAAAGGCCGTTGCAAGTATGATGCCTATTCATGTATTGAATGTGAATTATACAGATCAAGAAGATTATGAAACAGAAGAAATTTATGGACAATTAGTTGAAACAAGAATTTATCTTCAAAGAAAAAATAAGATAGCTGATTTGATGCGATATAAGCAATGCCATGAAGCCTATTTAAAAAAGTATATCGCACAACAGGGCAAACCAAATTTGATTCATGTGCAAATACCAATGAAGGCAGGCATGATAGCTTTAGATTGGAAAAGAAAATATCAGATTCCATTTATTGTGACAGAACATTACGGAATTTATAATAAGTTGGTTGAAGATGCATTTCATACTAGAGGTTTCTTATTCAAATATTTTACAAAAAAAATTATTCAACAAGCTGAAAGTTTCTTGCCTGTGAGCCAGCAATTAGGTGCTGATATCAATGAATGGGTGTGTAAGAAAGCGTTTGTCGCGGTGCCGAATGTCGTAGACACCACTATGTTTTCCTATGAGGAAAAGAAGCATCAAGGCGTTTTTAGGTTTATTCATATTTCAAATCAGGTGCCTTTAAAAAATATAGATGGCTTATTGAAAGCCATACTTCAACTTTCTTTAATTCGTCAAGATTTTGAAGTCTATCTGATTGGTGGCTTGGTGCAAACTTATATAGATTGGGCAAAGCAACATGGAATTGAAAAGTATGTTCATTTTTTTGGTGAACAAAGCTATGAAGAAATTGCACAGCAGGATAAATTGGCTCAGGCTGGATTGTTATTTAGTTATACTGAAAGTCAATCTTGTGTAGTTTTAGAATGGTTATGTTGTGGTTTGCCTGTGATTAGCAGTGCAGTGGGCGGTGTGACAGAGCTTATACAGCAAGAGAATGGTGTCTTGGTAGAATCGGGCAATGTAGCTCAATTGGCCAATGCGATGGATCAAATGATTACAGTCTATGAGAATTATTCAAGAAAAGATATTGCTTTACAAGCTAGTAGTCTGTATAGTTATGAAGCTGTAGCTAAAAAAATTATCGCGCAATACGCAACTTGTCTTAAACTTTAATTTTTTTACGGAGCTCGAAACTTTGACCCAAATAAAGTTTTCGGACTTGTTCATCAGAGGCGAGTTCTTCGGCGCTGCCTGATTTTAAGATATTGCCATCATATAAAAGATAAGCTCTGTCTGTGATGGATAATGTCTCTTGTACATTATGATCTGTAATTAAAATACCAATATTTTTATACTTCAATTGTTCTACAATCACTTGAATATCTTCTACCGCAATTGGATCTATCCCTGCAAAAGGTTCATCAAGCAAAATAAATTTAGGATTCACAGCCAGTGCGCGTGCAATTTCAGTTCTTCGTCTTTCGCCACCACTCAATACATCCCCGTTATTTTTTCTTACATGTGTTAATCTAAACTCACTTAGTAATGATTCTAGCTTTTCTTTTTGTGCCTCTTTAGATAATGAAGTAATTTCTAATACCGATGCTATATTATCTTCTACACTCATTTTTCTGAAAATGGAAGTCTCTTGCGGCAGGTAGCCTATGCCGAGTTGGGCCCGTTTATACATTGGCAGGTTGGTGATATCCTTTTCATCTAGATATACTTTTCCTTCATCAGGTTTGATGAGTCCAACAACCATATAGAAGGTAGTTGTTTTTCCAGCACCATTGGGTCCTAGCAGACCGACTATTTCGCCTTGTTTAACTTCAATAGATACTTTTTTAACCACAGTACGGTTGCGGTATATTTTTACTAGCTGATCTGTTTTGATTTTTGATATCACGAAGGTAAAAGTAGGGTAATTTTTGAAAAGGAAAATCTAAATAAAGTGTTATACTTCACAAAAGATACTTGACCGATTTTTCAGAAAAAGTTTAGGGTTTCTTCTCGAGGCGAATGCCCACACTCATGACTTCTGGCAAAGGGTCTATTCTCATAATTTGTTGCAATTCTACTACATATCTACCTACACGATTAAATTTAAGCATGCCATTTCGCTGAAGTGGCATTTGATGATCTGTAATTTCAAAAATTTCATTCATCCCTCTACCAAGCCATTTGCCATCCGCTTGTGCTAAAGGAATTTCTGTTCTAGTTTGAACAAATTTTAATTCCCCAGGAGCAAGTGTTTTGATATTAAGCCAGATATTAGAATAAGGATAATTATCGGTATGTCTCATTGTTAAGTACATATTATAATAGCATGCTGTATCGTTAATATCAAACTCAAGATGTGGAACAAAATCTCTGGACCACTTATTTTTTGGCATTGAAATATTTTTTTCAAAAGTATTAGAAGGAATACATGCATTCAAACATAATATGATTCCAATACAAATGAAGAGTGGTTGTTTCATAAGTTTATAGTGCATTGAGTAATTGTTCTTTAGCTTGTTCAAGTTCGTCCTTCATCATCACGACTATCTTTTGAATGCCTACATCATTGGCTTTAGATCCCATGGTATTAATTTCTCTGCCAATTTCTTGTAAAAGGAAACCCAATTTTTTTCCTTTGTTGGTATCTTCTCCTTGTAGCATTTCTTTAAAGTATTGGCAATGATGTTCTAGGCGGTTTTTTTCTTCAGTAATATCAAACTTTTCTACATAATAAATGATTTCCTGTTCGAGTCTATTTTTATCTATATTCGATGATTGCACAAATTCTTCAATCGTGTTTAACAATTTTTCTCTGATCTTATTGATTCTAAGTTTTTCGTGTGGATCAACTTCGGTGTTTAATTGTCCTATTTTATCGATGTTCGCTGCAATATGCTTGGTAAGCATCACACCCTCTTGTTGGCGATGTTTTGTAAGAATTGCGCAAGTTTCATCAATTTTATTGGCTATGATATCCCAATCGTTTTCATTCATGGTATCATTTACAGATGAAACAACTTCGGGCATGCGCATGAGGGTAGGAAGCGCATCTTTCATTTCTAAGTTTAGTTCGGTAGCAATTTGCTGCATGCCTTCATAAAAAAACTTAGCCAATTCCAAATTAATAAGAACTGGTTTTGAAGTACCATGTTGTTTAAGAAAAATATTTACATCGATACTTCCTCGAGAAAGATGTTGTTGAATTTTATTTCGAACTTCAATTTCATACAATTTTAAAATAGGAGGAAGTTTAGCATTTAGTTCAAATTGTTTCCCATTCAGTGAACGTATTTCTAAAGAGCAAGTAAAATTTCCTACAGGAAATTCTGTACGTCCAAAACCAGTCATCGAGTATAGCATAGAAGTGTTTATAGAAGTTTAAAAGTAAGTCAATTCTAAGAATATTTTTTTAAAGTATTTTCTAAGAAATTGCTTTTCGACTTGATTTTTATTTTTTTTATACAGAAAATTTATTTTTGACAACAGAATTATTTTTTAAAGATTGAGTGGTAGAAAATTTGAAATAAAAAAAATAATTTGTTTGAAACATTGATGAATAAAAGGTTATAGAGAAGTGCAAAAAAAAACCGAATGAATATTTCACTCGGATTTTTCGAATTTATGGGTTAGTAAGTGTTTTACTACTACAAGTATAGAAAATATTTTTTGTTGATAAAAATATTTTTCAAAAAAAGTTATTAACCATTGTTGATAATGAAACATGAAATTGAGCCATTTTTAAGATGTAAATTATGCTGATTGAAAATTGTTTTGGCAAAAAAAATCTTAAACTACTTAATCAACTTCTTACTTAAGGTGTAAGTAGTTTAAATATTTACATTTGTTCTGAACATTTTTACGGCAATGGCTAAGAGAATTACACCGAAGAATTTTCGAATGACAAGTATGCCCGAATGACCTAAAATTTTTTCTAACCAGTTTAATATTCTTAGCGCTACAAATATGATAACTAGGTTTATTAAAATGGCAATGAGAATATTATATTGATGATAGAGTGATTTGATAGACATAATTGTAGTGAGTGTACCTGAACCTGCAATAATTGGAAAGGCAATAGGCACTATAGATCCAGATTTGGCATTTTGATCTCCTTTAAAAAATTCTATGCCTAATACCATCTCTAAGGCAAGAATAAATAATACAATAGAACCAGCTATCGCAAATGAACTTATATCAAGTCCCATAAACGCGAGAAATTGCTCTCCTAAAAAAAAGAAAAGCAGCATCAGTAATCCAGAAACCAAGGTGGCTCGCATTGCACTAATTGCGCCCATTTTATTTTTTAGAGAAATTAAAACAGGGATTGATCCAAGCACATCGATTACAGCAAAAAGAGCAAAACTTGCTGTGAGTATTTCAGCAAAAGAAATATTATGTACATCATATATATTCATGTGGTAAAGGTAAAGTCATTCATTCACATGTTAGAAAGAATATGACGTTGTTTTCATACTACTCAGAACGGAGTGCCAAATTTTAAATATGACGAGATTTAATTTTTCAATGTATTTGTATTGCGGCAACGATTGCAATGGAAAGCACGCACCCCGAGAGGCTACGCGAACTAGAATGCTATCTGAATCGTTCTAGCCGATTCGGGGGCGGACTTGGAATGAAAAGCGTGTGTGCCGCCCAAGAAGTGCATATCATTTTTATAGGATAAAGTGGTTGAAGTGTAGCTGAATCAATTATTTCCTGCGTTGTTTGAATCTATATGATTATTTTTGCGCACCTAAATGATACACCCATGCAAAATTCATCAGTAGCCGAAAGATTTATGCGTTATGTGCAAGTGGATACACAAAGTGATCCTGAAGCCACATGCTTTCCTAGTACAGAAAAACAAAAAGATTTGGCTAGAATTCTTGAAGCCGAGCTAATGGAGTTAGGCTTGCTTGAAGTAGAAATGGCAGATAGCGGATATGTGTATGCAACCATTCCAGCAACTTCTACGAAGCAAGTACCTGTAATTTGCTTTTGTTCGCATATGGATACAGCACCTGATTGCAGTGGCACAAATGTGAAACCGATTCTGCATTCAAATTATCAAGGGCAAGATATAGTGTTGCCAGATGACACATCTCAAATTATTCGTTTAGCAGATTATAGCTATCTTAAAGAAAAAATTGGTGAAGATCTAATTACTGCTTCAGGCTTGACCTTACTTGGAGCAGATGATAAAGCAGGTGTGGCTATCATTATGGATTTTGCGCAATACATCATGGCTCATCCAGAAATACCTCATGGTAAAATTCGTATTTTATTTACACCTGATGAGGAAGTAGGTAGAGGCGTAGAACAAATTGATATGAAAAAATTAGGCGCTGATTTTGGATATACTTTAGATGGAGGCGAGAGAGGTGCATTGGAAGGCGAATCATTTAGTGCAGATGGTGCTGTGGCTACAATTTATGGAGTTAGTGCACATCCAGGCTATGCTAAAGGTAAAATGATTAATGCGATAAAATTGGCGGCAGAATTTGTTGACTCCTTACCAAAAAATACTTGGAGCCCAGAAACTACAAGTGGCCGTGAAGGCTTTGTGCATCCCACAGCTATTGAAGGCTTGATGGAAAAAGCTACGGTGAAATTTATTGTGCGCGATTTTGATACCTCAAAATTAGTTGAGTATGAAAATAAATTAGAAGAAATATTAAAGCAAGTCATAGCAAAATATCCCGGCGCGCGATATGAATTTAAAGCGTCTGAACAATATAGAAATATGATGGATGTATTAAAGGATTTGCCTCATGTTATATCTTATGCGAGTGAGGCCATGAAGCGCGCTGGCATCGAGCCTCAAGAACATTTAATCAGAGGTGGTACCGATGGTTCTCGACTTTCTTTTATGGGATTACCTTGTCCAAATATTTTTACAGGAGAAATGGCCATACATTCAAGACATGAATATGTGAGTATACAAGATATGGAAAAGGCTGTGGAGACCTTAGTCAATTTAGCTTGCATTTGGGAAGAGCATGCTTAAATTATTGACTGACAATTATATCAACGTGTAGCGGAGATTGATTTATGGCATTTGTTCCATCAGTATTACAATTTCATACCTATACCAATTCGGCCACTAAATATTTGAGGGAAGGCATCATAATCAAACATGCTATTCCTACCTGATGGCGTAATTGTCGGATTTTCATTATTACTAGAATATCCATAAGTATCAAAAGCGCAAATAGGAATATTTACATCGATAAAAAACTTAGATGATAGATAATAACTAAGTCGAGGTGTAACAAAGGCTCTTAATCCCAGAAATCTTTCAGAACTAGGATAAGATGACGAAAAAGAAGGTATATAATTTTTATGTTTAAAATATGGATTGAACCCAAATCCGAGAGACGGAATTAGTTTAGTTTGTCTTTGTTTATTGAAATTGACTATATACTCATAGCGTATTGAAATCAGCGAAGAAGTTAATTGATAGCCCTGAAGAACACGACTCATATTGGTACTATCTACATGATACATGGTTTGATTTAGCGCTTTATTTAACCTGATTCCAGTGAATTCTATTTCGTGAAAGTTGTGTTTTTTGGTACGCCATTGGAAAGCTAAAGTTGGATGAAGCATTTGTATATCCGTATTGGTTGCTACCATGTAGGTCGAATTATTTCCATTGGGTCTTATAGTTCTACTAGTAACTTCTGATGAACTTAAGTTGTAAAGTTTGATAGCATATTTATAATCAAGATGAGTATTTTGAGCAATGCCAACTTGACAAAGCATCATCAAACTAAGGATGAACAAGAGAATTTTCATATAATAATATTTTTATTGATTGTTTAACGATGTAGTCGGTTTGAATATTGTCATGCAAAATTCAAATTAAATTTTAAAGTACTTAGTAGAATCAACAATAAATTTCTTTCAAAAAATATTTAGTGGGGAACAATTTTACTAGTTAAGGTATTTTCATTTATTTTTATTTCCTCATGAAGAAATTATACGGGCTGATTATTCAATCATTAAAGGGAGAAACTTACGACTATACAGCAGGGAGTTTAAATAAGGCTATTCTACTTTTAGCGATTCCCATGATTTTAGAATTAAGTTTAGAAAGTGTGTTTGCTGTTGTAGATATGTATTTCGTAAGTCACTTATCAAATAGTAAAAATGCTATCGCTACAGTCGGACTCACAGAAAGTGTCGTTTCATTAATTTATACCATAGCCATTGGATTAAGCACTGCGGCTACAGCTATTGTGGCGCGAAGAATTGGAGAGAAAGATTATTTATCTGCTGCTCATGCGGGTGCCCAATCTATTCTGTTAGCCTTTGTGCCCATACTTATTTTTAGTTGTGCAGGGATCTTTTTTGCAGGTGATATTTTGAAAGCTATGGGTGCTTCTGCCCAAGTCATCGAAGAAGGAAAAGTTTTTACACAAATCATGCTTGGTGGAAGTGTGAGCATCATTTTGTTGTTTTTAATTAATGGTATTTTTAGGGGTGCGGGTGATGCCACGATGGCGATGCGTAGTTTATGGATTGCAAGTATCTTAAACATTATTTTATGCCCACTCTGCATTTATACTTTTGGTTTAGGATTAAAAGGTGCAGCTATTGCTACGACTATCGGAAGAAGCATAGGAGTAATTTATCAATGCTATTATCTATTTGGCGGACAACGAAGCATTAAACTCAATTGGAGTCAATTTAATATAGATAAAAAAATAAGTTTGTCTTTAATATCCATCGCTTCTCCTGCAGCCTTGCAATTTTTTATTCAAAGTGGAAGTTGGATCATGCTTACGTATTTGGTAGCTACCACTGGAGGCACTGACGCGAGTGCCGGCTATCAAATCGCCATCAGAAATGTGGTTTTCTTTATCTTACCTGCTTGGGGTTTAAGCAATGCGGCTGCTACATTGGTTGGACAAAATTTGGGCGCCAAACAAGCGCAAAGGGCAGAAGAAAGTGTTTGGATTACGACTAAATATAACTCCATTTTTATGGGCTTGGTGATGATTCTATTTGTTTGTTTTAGCAAACCTATCATTGGCATATTTACGCAAGAAATAGAAGTGATGAAATATGGTGTGCAGGCTTTACAAATTATGGGCGCAGGATATATCTTCTTTGGAATTGGCATGGTGATGATGCAAGCTTTAAATGGGGCTGGCGATACTAAAACACCTACTTGGATTAATTTAGCTTGCTTCTGGGGTCTACAAGTTCCATTGGCCTATCTACTTGCAAATACTTTTCACATGGGCCCCAAGGGTGCGTTTCTTGCCATCCCTATTGCCGAAACGATGCTCGCGATGCTGGCTTTTTACTTTTTTAAAAAAGGAAAATGGAAGGAAGTAAAAGTATAAAATTTTTATCCCCAGGGTATTTATTTTTTGGGCGGCAGGCAGGCTATCCGTTCCAAGTCCTCCCCCGAATCGGCTAGTATAATTCAGATAGAACTATAGTAAGTACAGCCTCTCAGGGTCCGGGCTTTCCACTACTATCCTTGCCGCGCATGCTGCTTCAAGTGAAACTTTGTCTACAAGTTGAAATACTTTATAAAGTCTAATGAACAATAAAGACAAATATCTAATACCTAAATCTTACAAAGCTTTTTTGAAGATAAAAATTTCATATAGGAGATGGCCTAAGATTCGAGGCATAGAAAAATATTGAAATCGAAGCCAAACTTTTATCCACTGTTTGAGCACAGACGGATGTTGGTTTGAAGGGAATATCTTTATGTGCGAGTTTGGATAAAAGTGGCGTAGATGAGATAATTTTTATTGCCAAAGAATCTTTAGCCTAGATTTTTTGCTCAACTTTTGCATCATGGCAAAAGTGGAAAAGCAAATAGGTATCTTTATTGATAATTATAAAAAATCTTACCGAGGTCAAGCTGATGTATTAGATTTTTTAATTTGATTTTGCAGTTTGTATTTTCAACTACAAAATTTGTGTTGAAATAAAAAAAGCCGCTCATGAAAGCGGCCTTCTTACATATAAGAATTTCTATTTTATTTTTTGGCAAATGAATAACGTTGCACTGTTTGTCCATTTCTTAATTCACCTACATACAAACCTTGAGCTAATGATTCAAGAGAAAAAGAAGTTTGTAGTCCTTCAATATTTGAAAATGAGTACACTTGATGACCAGTCATATCATAAATAATAAAACTTGCTTTTTTCAATTCAACATTGCTTTGAATATGCATGACATCTGTTACAGGATTTGGATAAACATAAAGTTGACCTTGTGCTTTTGAATTACTTAAAGTAATCACATCACTATACGTGTATTTACCATCAATGTCTTTTATTTTTAATCGATATTGATAGTTATTTAAACGCAGTTGTTGATCGATGAATTGATATTGATTGACTACTTGGCTATTTGCATGACTTTCTACAAATCCAATAGTTTTGAAATGTAATCCATCAGCACTGCGTTCAACATCAAATCCTAATGAATTTATTTCAGATGAAGTAGACCAAAGAATTTCATTGAAGGTATTCATGGCATTTCCTTTTAATGAACTTAATTCAACTGGCAATGGATAATTATTTATCACACGAGCAATTCTATTCGCAGTTGTGCCATTGTAAGTAATAAAGTTTCCACAGATTACTAAATTATTATCTGTTTGAACTAAAATATTTCGGACAATATTACTGGCACCCGTTGTTGGAACAAAATTTAATTCCACCGTACCATTACTATTTAACTTAGCAATTTTTGGTCGTGACAATCCATCCACACTTGAAAATAATCCACCAATCATAATTCTATTATTTGGAAGCACCGTAATTCCCCACACTTCATCATCGGCACCAGCGCCTATATTAAAAGTAGCATCTTGGGTTCCATTTGTATTTAAACGTACTAAACGTCCTGCAGGTACACCGTCAAAGATGGTAAATGCACCTCCTACAAGTACTTTTCCATCAGGTTGTAAAACTACTCGATAAACGATATCATTTGCACCAGCGCTTACATTAAATGTGTTATCTATAGTGCCATCAGTATTAATTCTTGCTACACGATTTGCAGGTGTTCCATTATAGCTTGTAAAATTTCCACAAATAATTAATTTCCCATCACTTGGTTGTCGAGCTACTGACCAAATATAGGCGTTAGTACCTATTCCAATATTGAAGGTGTTATCTATTGTTCCATCTGCGTTTAATCTAATAATATAATTTCTATTTAAGGAATTAACTGTCGTAAAATTCCCTACAAGAATTATTTTACCATCAGGTTGTACTTCAATATCAAAAACAGAACTGTTCACTCCTGTGCCAGGATCAAAGGTTAAATCGATGGTACCATTTGTATTTAATCGGGCAATTCTTGAACGTGCTGTACCATTATAACTTGTAAAATTACCACCAATTAAAATTTTACCATCTGCAGGTTGAATTTCAGAACTAATGATGGTTTGATTTGCTCCAGTACCAATAGTAAATGTAGCGTCAAGCGAACCATCTGTATTCAATCGAGCAATTCTATTCTGACCTGTTGTTCCATTGTAATTATTAAATATGCCTCCAATAATTACCTTT
>JAGNOY010000319.1 GCA_017989935.1 Chitinophagaceae bacterium | reverse complement strand
AAGCATTGCCTTTTAAGGAGTTTACCAAATTGTCTTGAGCTTGTATTTGCCATATACATCCTAGGGCGATAATCGAAAGTGCTATTTTTTTCATGTCGCGAATTTAATAAACAAGCGTATAATGAAGAAATAAAATGGATGAATGGTCGAAATTCAACATGTAAATTTTACTAAATTGGTAGAACCGCTTTGAGTTTATTCTACTATAAAGGCTTTCAGTTCATCTTCGAAATAGTGGAGTGCGTTTTTGATAGGTAATGGAAGTCCGCCACCTAAAGCGCAGAGGGAACCAATTTCCATGGTTTCAAGCAAGTCGGTTAATAATGTTTTATCTATTTTGTAGTCAGAACTCGTGGCTTTTTGAATGAGTTCTGCTCCTCGCGTAGATCCTAGTCGGCAAGGAAAGCATTTGCCACAACTTTCATGTGCAGTAAATTCAAATAAATGTTGGATATATTCAATTAAGGGAAAATCATTTGGAATACAAACTACTGATGCATGTCCAAGAAGAAATCCTTGTTGTTGAAAGCTTTCGAAATCAATGGTTAGGTCGTTTACTTTTGATAAAGGAACCAGGCCTCCTAATGGACCTCCGATATGCATGGCCTTTACCTCTTTCTTGAAACCTTGACCGAGTTGTTCGATGACAGTTTGAAGTGGTGTGCCCATATCGACTTCGTAAATACCAGGTCTACTAAAGGCTGAGTCAAGTGAAATGAGTTTAGTGCCTGTTGATTTTCCTCGTCCGATGGAAGCAAATTTTTCTCCACCTTCTTGAATGATATAAGGAATGCAAGCAAAAGTTTCGACATTGCATACTAAGGTAGGTTTGTTGAAAAGTCCTGATTGAGCAGGAAATGGAGGGCGAACTCGAACTTCTGGACGCTGTCCTTCGATGGAAGAAAGCAGGGCTGTTTCTTCACCACAAATATAAGCGCCTTGGGCTCTGATGACTTTAAATGAGAATGAAAAACCTGAATTAAGAATATTTTCGCCTAACAATCCTGTTTGAATTAAATGAGCAATTTCTGCATTTATTCTGCTAATGCTTTCTGGATATTCTCCTCTGATATACAATACGCCCATGGATGAACCAGCTATATAGCCTGCAATCATCATGCCTAACAACACTTTTTGTGGTTGTTGTTCTAAAAGATATCTATCGCTGTATGCGCCAGGGTCGCCTTCGTCGGCATTGCAAACAATAAACTTGATTGCACTTGGTGCATTTTTGCAAGCCTCTAATTTAAATGAAGTCGGAAATCCTGCACCGCCTCGGCCTCTGAGCCCAGAAGCTTTTAAGGCCTCTAACGAATTGGTATTTGATTGGTTTAGGACATCTTTCCATAGTTGATAAAAGGTATTTGAGTCTGATATTTTGCTAGTGAGAATATCATGCCCTAAAGCTGCCACATGATAATGATCCATTTTTTCTTGACTATCCAACTTGATTTGCTGAAAAGAGTCAATATCATGGCCAGAGTAATTACATCCATTAAAGTGGAAGGCTTTATTTTCATGGCATCTACCCAAGCAACACATTTCGCCAATTTCATTCGCCTTAAAATGTTTTTCTAAGGTCGATTTCACATCAGGTTGTGTGCCTGCGCATAAACAAGCACTTCCATTACACACATATACTTTTTTGCCTTTATTTTCTTCCCGAGTAAAGTCATAAAAAGAAACACTTCCTAGGACATTCGCTTTGCCAAGTAAAAATTCTTCTGCAAGCTTGTTTGTGTCTTCAGTAGATACGGTGCCTGCTGATTTTGCGGCATCACCAATCGCTTCGAATAAATTACGATCTAGGCCTTTTCTACCTGAAAGTTCACTGATATTAAATGACATAACTGAAAATTGAATAACGAATGTAATATTAAAAATACTTAGACAGAAATTCGCGGTAAAAATAAAAGTGAATTCTTAAAGTACCTTGTGGAGTTATTCAAGAATATTCTTGCCTATTTTATTTGGGATTGAAATTTAATAGAGTAATTTGTTTTAAGAAAGATACATTAAAGGCAATGAGACTAGAATAGTTTAATTGACTTAGATTAAAACTAAGTAATGGATATTTATCGTGAAATTGGGTGATTATTTTTTTGATCTGTTCGTCTATAGTCAATCTATGAAAATCTTGCGCTTTATAAAAATTAAAGTTGAAGCCAAGTTTTTCATAATAAGCCTGATGATTGATTTGCATATACAATCCAAAGAGTAAGCTGCATGGTTTGGGTAAACTATAAGTATATTGCGCAAATGCAAAACCATATTCAAGCACGGCTAATGCAATGGCATCATGTTTCTTTTCTATATACCAACGGGCATTTTCGTAAGCAGCTAAAATACTATCTGATATGGCTGAATGAGGCTTTGGTACAGAAATGGCAAATGTTGATTTGGCTCGATAAAAGCTCTTTAAGATGTCTTCTTTAGGCCAAAGAGCTAATTGAATAAAGGCTTCTTTTAAAAGTTGATTTCGTTGTACCGATGTCAAGTCTTCTACATTCGACCAATACAAATTATTGATACGTTCAATCTCGAGTAATAACTTCCCTTCTGGGACTATGAGGTAATCTATTTTATAAATTAAATTAAGGAGCAAATACCCTATGCCTCCTGAAAAGCTATCTTGATTGAGTCCTTCGATTAATTCTAAGGTCGATTTTATCCAGCGAGTTAAATAGTCGTATTTAATTTCTTTTTCTTCCTCCGAAAAATATTCAATATGATCTAAGCCAACGGTTTCGATAATTTTAAATTCTCCTGCCAACAAATCATCTTGTTTATCAGATTGAGTGGCTAATTCTTTAAGTCCATAGTATAATTTATCCGGGCTCGCAGTATCCTTAGTGGTCTCAAAAATCATATAGAGAAGATTGTCAAGCAGTGCGAATCGACAATAAGATAAATGTTGATTCATTTCTAACACGCGTCTTAATACGGGAGTAGAATATTGATTCATTTTGACTAAGGCTATTTCTGCTCGAATATCAGTATGGTTTATCTTTCCTCGAATAATTTTACTGCCTTGATGAATGAGAAAAGTGAAATTGTCGCCTTCACGAGTCAGGATTACATTGTCAATTTGGTCATCTTTTAAGTAGTCAAAAAAAGCTTCAAGGCTTTCATTAAATTTTTTTTCATGAAACAAATTCTCTGCCTGATACCATTGATTGGTTTTTGCTTGTGATTTATTATTATCCGAATATCTGCCAAAATAAATTTGTGCTAACTGTTGTTTGTTTTCCAATTCGTTTTTGTTCGGAATGCCAAAATTTAAAAGGCTGTCAAAAAATCCCATACGTTGCA
>JAGNOY010000318.1 GCA_017989935.1 Chitinophagaceae bacterium | reverse complement strand
GGAAGTTTCTGTGGGTAGAAAAAATTCTAGCTCACAAGATATTAGTCATCAGTATGCTGTAGTTCATGCGAAAGAAAAATTCCAAGCTTTAAAAAGAATCATCGATTTCAATGAAGATTTTTTCGGTATTGTATTTTGTACTACACGACTAGAAACTCAAGATATCAGTGATTCATTAATTAAAAGTGGATACAATGCAGATTGCCTTCATGGCGATTTATCTCAGCAACAAAGAGATAAAGTGATGGGCAAGTTCAGAAAGCGTGTAGTAAAAATTCTTTGTGCTACCGATGTGGCTGCTCGTGGAATTGATGTGAACGATATCACTCACGTGATTCATTATCACCTACCTGATGATATTGAAAACTATACACACCGAAGCGGAAGAACAGCACGTGCAGGTAAAAAAGGTATTTCAATTGCCTTATTGCATACACGTGAAGCTTATAAACTTCACCAAATAGAAAAGATGGCTAACATGAAATTTGAAAAATTCATGATCCCACAAGGTGAAGATATTATCTCTAAGAGAGTTCAAAAATTTGTGACTGATTTTGTGGATATGGACTATAAAGCCATGACTACTGTGCCAGTGAAAAATGAATGGACCTTCCCTTTAATGCAAATGGAAAAAGAGGAATTAGTAGCACGTATTATGGCTAAAGAATTCCAGAAATTAGATACCAATTATTTACAACCTACAGATTTAAATGTAGATGAAAGAGGTCGCAGTGATAGAAGAAGTGGCGGACAAGAATCAGAAGGCCGATTTGGAAGAGGATCAAGAGGTGGACAAACAGACAGAGTATCTACTGCCAATCCTGGTGATATTAAGTTATCAATCAACTTAGGTAAAAAAGATAATATTCGTTATGATGAAATGCGTGAATTGATTTTCAAGCATACTAAAGTAAGTGGACACCATATTAAGGATATAGACATGCAAGGCGCATTTTCAACATTCCAAACTGATGCAAAAAGCGCAGAGCGTATCATGGATGGGATTAAAGGTTTCGACTATAATGGCAGAGATGTGTTTGTAAAAAAAGAATTCTCAAGAGAAGGTGGTAACAGAGGTGGCTTCAAAGGTGGATCCTCTTCTGCGCCGAAAACAAAAAAATATGGTACAGGCTTCAAAGGCAATTCATCTTCTTCCTCTAAACCTCGCTCACGCAAAGGTGATATGAGTTGGTAAGTGTGAAATACACTAACATTTTATAAACAAAAAAGTTTGGTCAAGATTTTAAAACTAATTTACCTTTAATTTCTAATTCAAAAAAAATGAAAAAAATTGTATTTCTTCTTGCTTTCACAGGCTTAGCTTGTACAGCATTTGCACAGGATAAGAAACCTGCAACATCCTCAGCTGCAACCTCCACAACATCAGACAAAGGACCTCAAATGAAGTTTCCGGTTACTGATTTAAACTACGGAGATATCAAACAAGGAAGTGATCCAAATCGTGAATTTGTTTTCACTAACACTGGGAATGCTCCTTTGGTAATTTCTAAAGCTGTAGGTTCATGCGGTTGCACAGTGCCGACTTGGCCTCAAGAGCCAATTTTACCTGGCAAAAAAGCTGCCATCAAAGTTCGCTACGATACACAACGTGTAGGTGCATTCACAAAGACTATTACTTTAACAACGAATGCAGTAGGACAAGAGAATTTCCAATTGACTATTCATGGAAATGTAGCTGCTGATCCGAATGCGGTGAAACCAGCTGATAAAGCGGCAGTTGCTGCTCCAGAGAAGCACTAAACTTAATTATCATTTTAAAAAACGGAATCTTAGGGTTCCGTTTTTTTATGTCTATAATTTTGTAATTAGTTTATAATTATTCTTAAAGATATCCATTTGCTTTTCCACTTTTGCCTCCATGTAAAAGTTGAGCAAAAAACCATTCCGATAAATATCGGAAGAAGATTCTTGGCATAAAAATAATTTCATCTAGCCACTTTTGTCCAAACTGGCTCATCAAGATTTGCCATAAAGCAACATTCGTCTGCGCTCAAACAGTTGATAAAAGTTCGGCTTCGATTTCAATATTTTTAGCTGCCTCGAATCATAGGCCGCCTCTTCTATGGAGATTTTTTGCAATTTATTGGTATTAGATAGATGATGTCTGTGTTTATTTGTTTTAGAATGTAGCATAGCGCATAATCATTTGAATAACAAACATGATTGAGGTACACGAATGTTGTATTGCGGCAAGGATAGTAGTGGAAAGCCCGCATTCCGAGAGGCTTCACGATTTTTCAATAGCTCTAGAATTATAATAGCCGAATCGGAAGAGGACTTGGAACGAATAGCCTGTATGCCGCCCAAAAAAGAAAATCAACTGATGGATCAATATAAAAATTACATGCCAGTATTACTTAAATAAGGTTCGATTTTCATATCGTGACCAATAAAATCTTTAAACGCCTTGTTTAAGTCTACACTGTTGCCAACAGATAAAATATACTTTCTAAATCTGTCGCAATTTGCACGAGTTAAACCTCCATTTGCCATCATCCAATCGAATGCATTATAATCTAAAGTTTTAGACCAAGTGTAGGCGTAGTAGCCTGCTGAGTACCCCCCGCCCCAAATATGCGCAAAGTAAGGTGTATGATATCGTGTAGGCACTTCATCAACTAACAAACCATATTTCGACAAAGCTTCTTTTTCGAACTCTAAAGTTGGTTTGAAATCGCTTTCACTTTCAACACTATGCCAAGCTAAATCTAAGGTAGCAGCTGCAAGCAGTTCAGTAACTTCATACCCTTTATTAAATGTTTCTGCCTTCTTGATTTTGTCGATCAAAGATTGAGGAATTGGTTTTTTAGTTTGATAATGAATGGCATAGTTTTTCAAAATCGTTGGACTTAAAGCAGCGTGTTCATTGATTTGTGAAGGAAACTCCACATAGTCTCTTGGCACTGCAGTACCAGATAAACTTATATATTGTTGATTGGCAAAAAGTCCGTGTAAGGTATGTCCGAATTCGTGAAACATGGTTGTTACATCATCGAAACTGATTAAAGATGGATTTCCTTTAGAAGGTTTGGAAAAATTATACACGTTTACAATTACAGGTTTTTGATTTAGATAATGCGATTGGCTTACAAAATTATTCATCCAAGCACCTCCACTTTTATTATCTCTTGTATAAAAATCTAAATAGTAAATGGCTATAGACTTGCCATCCTTATCAAAAACTTCATACACCTTCACATCGGGATGATAAACAGGCAAATCAGTTCTGGTTTTGAAGGTGATACCATACATGATTTTTGCAGCATAAAACACGCCTTTTTCTAATACAGTTGTCACT
>JAGNOY010000317.1 GCA_017989935.1 Chitinophagaceae bacterium | reverse complement strand
ATTTTTTTATCTTTGGGTAGAAAGAAGAAAAATTTATCTTCAAACTGAGGATGTGAAGTACTGATGGTAATTTCTTCTCCCGGTAAAAAATCATCAAGTACTAATTTGTATGTGCCATCTGTGGTTGAAATGGCAAAGTGTTTCGTGCCTTCCACATTCACTTCCGCACCTTGAATAGGCATTTCTGCTGCAGTTTTAACCTTGCCTATGATGGTAATTCTGTTTTCAGGTACTGGATGTGAGTATTTCTTCATCAATCCAAATGCAACAAAACCTAACCCTAGTAAACAAATGAATACAATCAATAAATTTCGAATCAGGTGATTAGGGGATTTGGGTGTATGAATTGGCTTGTCATCTGTAGCTGTAGTTTCTTTATTTGGGTCGAATGGTTGGGGGGCAATATTTTTTTTAATTGATATTCGAGTTCTAATAGCTTCTAAAAGCAACGTAAATTCAGGATGTGTTTCATCTCCTTTCCATTGATAAAGTAAGGCTGATTCCATATTTCGAAAGGCCAAGGGAATTTCTACTTCTTCTAACAAAATCGGAATGAGTTTATCTTGCTTGGCAGCTTCTGAAGCTTCTGCTCTGACCCAGTTTGAGCTAACTGATTTTGATGTCCAAATCACTAAGGCACAATCGGCTTTGTCTAATTCGTTTTCGATGGTTTCATCGAAATGATCACCAATCAAAATGTCTCTATCCCACCAAACCGTCCAACCTTTTTCTTCCAATATGTTTGCTAAACGCTCAACGATGCTTTTATCTGTTGAAGAATAGCTAATAAAAATATTTGCCATATACCCTTATATTAAACTAAACTTTTAGAAGGATCCATTTGAAATTGATTTGCCAAATCATACTCGAAGAATTGAGCATAGGTTTACTAAGAAATAGAAAAAATTTTCAAGATAAGTCCTTTGGTTTAGTTGCATAAAGATACAAGAATGATTCAAAGTGTGTAATTTTTTAAGATGAACCTCATTCATTATGTCAACAATAGAAATAGAATTCTTAACCCGAATAAATTAGTTTTGCAACAATCATGGATCATTCTCAAGCCAAGAAAACATTAGCCTTACTAAAACACAAAGAATTTTCCTTTTTTCTATCAACGCGTTTTCTAGTTATTTTTTCTTTATTTATGCAAACCACGGTGGTAAGTTATTTTTTGTATGATCTTACCCATAACCCTTTATCACTAGGTTTTGTAGGTTTAGCAGAATTTATTCCTGCGTTTATTTTTGCATTTTTTGCAGGTTATTTTGTCGATCAACAAGAAAAGCGACGTATTTATTTGATATGCATTTTGGGGTATGTAATCAATGCTGTTTTATTTATTGCTATTACCTCAAGCTTTATGCAGGCTCGCGCATCCGTTCACTCCATTTCTTGGATGATATATGGAGCCATGTTTATCAGTGGCACTATTCGCGCTTTTCTAGGACCTTCATCTTTTTCCTTATTACCCTTGCTTATTCCCAAAGACGAATTTCAACAAGCCATCACTTGGAGCAGCACGACTTGGATGGCAGGTTCGGTGCTCGGACCCTTATTCGGTGGCCTTTTATTAGCATGGCTAGGAATCACTGGCACATTAGTGGTTGCCTTGTGTTGTCTCAGTTTTTCGGTGATCAGTATGTTCAAAATTAGTCCGAAACCAATTTCCTTTACACAGCATGTAGGTATTATAGAAGGACTAAGACAAGGCTTTAAATTTGTATTCACCACCCAAGTTGTATTGGCTGTGTTATGTTTAGATTTATTTGCCGTGTTGTTCGGTGGCGCAGAGGCCTTACTTCCAGCTTTTAGTCAGGATATTTTAAAAGTAGGCGAGGTGGGCTATGGTTGGCTGCGAAGTGCTCATGGCTTGGGTTCCATTTTTCTATTAGGCGTGCTTGCTTATATGCCTTTGAAAACTAAAGTGGGCTTAAAAATGCTGGTAGCTATCGGTGGATTTGGCCTTTGTATCATCGTATTTGGATTGTCTACCCATGTCGTGTTGTCTTTTCTTTGCTTGTTCGTCGCTGGCTTTTTTGATGGGGTTAGTGTAGTGATACGCCATTCCATTTTGCAATTAAAAACACCTCCGGAATTAAAAGGTAGGGTATCTTCAATCAATATGATCTTCATCAGTTCTAGCAACGAGCTAGGTGCCATGGAAAGTGGATTGGCTGCTTCTTTAATGGGAACTGCCCCCTCAGTGGTCTTTGGCGGAGGAATGACGCTTTTGGTCGTTTTGCTTACCGCTCTTTTTGCACCTCGTTTACGAAATTTGAAAAGCATGGAAGATCAATAGGGCGTTCCCAGCTTAGTTTATTTTTTAAGTCAATAGGTGTATTCTATGAAATTACTAGGTCAAATTCTACAAGTCTTTCTATTCGCTGGGCGGGCTATCACTGCAATCCATCTCGTTTTGAAGAACGAGATGGGATTTTCGTTCTATCCCTAACGCAGTCAAGTCAAGCTGAATATCCCCAATAAAATTTGTCCACCTACTTGTGTATAAGAATTCTCATGATTTTATGGCTGTTCAAATAACTTTGTTTGCTTTGCTCATTCTTAGGGCAAATTTGAATTTAATATTATGGCAGAAAATAAGGTAGTAGGCAATTATGATGAAAGTTCTATCAAATCTCTCGATTGGCGAGAGCATATCAGGCTTCGTCCAGGAATGTATATTGGTAAACTCGGTGATGGAAGTAGCGTAGATGATGGTATTTATGTATTGCTTAAAGAAGTCATGGACAATTGTATTGACGAACATACCATGGGCTTCGGAAAGTATGTGGATGTCACCGTTCAACAAGGCTTAGTAAAGGTTCGAGACTACGGACGAGGTATTCCTTTAGGTAAAGTGGTTGATGTGGTGAGTAAAATTAATACCGGTGCTAAATATGATAGCAATGTCTTTCAAAAGTCTGTTGGATTAAATGGAGTAGGTACTAAGGCCGTCAATGCCCTCAGTAAACATTTTAAAGTGAAAAGTTTCCGCGAAGGCAAAATGAAGTTGGCCGAGTTTGAGCAAGGTGTCCTCATCAAAGAACATAAAGAGGTTGCTACTACTGAAGAGAATGGTACCGAAATATTTTTCGAACCTGATGATACAGTCTTTAAACATTATAATTTCATCTCAGAATATATCGATAACCAAATTTGGAATTATTGTTACTTGAATGCAGGTTTAGTGATTAATTTCAATAGCAAGCGATATGTGTCCAAAAACGGCTTGCTCGATTTATTAGAAAGAAAAACCAATGTCGAAGATATTCGCTATCCTATCATACATCTCAAAGGAAACGATGTTGAATTAGCC
>JAGNOY010000030.1 GCA_017989935.1 Chitinophagaceae bacterium | reverse complement strand
AACATGATTGCACTGAAAATGAAAAGGGAGCATAGCTCCCATTTCTTAAACCATTTCATTTTTAGGGCTAAAAAAACTTAGAAAACCTAACACAAACCTTATTCAAAAAAGGTCAACCTATTTCAGGGTAAGACAATAATTTAATTTCATTCTTGTTTGAATAAATTTGTATAAAATAAGTAATTCATATTAAAATCGAATCAAGTTTCGTATTATTGCACAATGTCTAAATTAAGTTGTATTCTACTTATTTATTTCGGCGTGTTTTGTGCAACAGGCTCAAATGTTATTCGTTTAGTTTTATCTGAAATTTATCATATTGGTATTGAAAATGAGATGAATCCAATGTCTAAAAATTTTGCAAACGAAGAAAATAAAGAAGAGAAGCAATCAGAGAAAATTGAAAATGATGATACACTGATTTCAAACAGTTCTTTTCTCATGTGTGCTAAGAATAATTTTTCTGAAATAATGCCCTTTGATTACTTTCATTTTAATGTGCAAATTAAAAACGTACTGCACACCAATTTAATTACACCTCCTCCCAATAGTAAAGCTGTCGCTTCATTGACCTACTATTTGTAAAGACTTACAAGTCAACTATTTCTTTTTATCATTTTTCTCTTTATATGAATCATAAAAATTCAATGTTTTCATTTATGAAGACAGATACTCTTTCAGGGTTAGTCGTTTTCTTAGTCGCCTTACCTTTGTGTTTAGGCATTGCAGTTGCTTCAGGCGCCCCACCTTTTGCAGGAATTATTTCAGGTGTCATTGGCGGGATAGTTGTTGGCTTCTTAAGCAATTCTAACCTAAGCGTTTCTGGTCCAGCCGCAGGTTTAATTGCCATAATATTAGCTGCAGTTACTAACCTTGGTTATGAAACATTTTTACTTGCAGTTGTGTTAGCAGGGGTTTTTCAACTAATACTTGGATTCGTAAAAGCAGGAAGTATTTCTAGTTATTTTCCTTCAGGTGTAATCGAAGGAATGCTAACTGCTATTGGAATTATCATTATTAAAAAAGAATTGCCACATGCAATTGGTTATGATAAAGGCCATGAAGGAGATTTTTATTCTTATGAGCTCTTAGATAAAGCAGATCAAGGTTTCTTTGGCGAATTGATTCACTCTTTTAATTATGCGCACAATGGAATAATTTTAGTTACATTGGTGTCACTGGCTATTTTAATTGCATTTAATAAAGTAGCTTTTTTAAAAAAAATTAAGGCTATTCCTGGAGCATTAATTGTAGTAGTAGTTGGCATACTAATTAACGAAATCTTTAGAGCAACAAATTCGCCCTTACTAATCAGCGATGAGCATCTGGTGAAATTGCCTACGGCATCCTCCCTGACTGAGTTTTTCACGCAATTTAGCTTCCCCAATTTTGCATCAATTTTGAATCCATCAGTGTGGATTACTGCAGCTACAATAGCCGCCGTTGCAAGCATAGAAACCTTATTGTGTTTAGAAGCAGGGGACAAAATGGATCCGCTTAAACGTTATTCAAGCGCCAACACAGAATTAAAAGCACAAGGTGTGGGCAATATATTAGCAGGTTTGATTGGTGGTATTCCTATGACATCTGTAATAGTTCGTACAAGTGCTAATGTAAACGCAGGTGCAAGGACAAAATTTTCTGCAATTGCTCATGGCATTTTTTTGTTACTCGCAGTTGTATGTATACCAAGCTTATTGAATAAAATTCCCATGGCTTGTTTAGCCGCTATTTTAATCATGATAGGATTAAAGTTGGCAAGCCCAAAAGTATTTAAACATATGTGGCATGCTGGTAAATTTCAGTTCATTCCATTTATTGCTACAGCCATTGCTGTGGTAGGAATTGATTTGTTGAAAGGAGTTGGCATAGGTCTAATTATTAGTATTTTCTTTATTCTTAGAGGAAATATGAAACTAGCGTATTTCTTCAAAAAAGAAGATCATCACGAAGGGGAAACTATCACAATTGACTTGGCTCAAGAAGTTTCCTTTTTAAACAAAGCAGCAATTAAGCATACCCTGTCGCATTTACCCAAACATTGCAAAGTTATTATTGATGCTAAAAATACAGTATATATTGACTATGATGTATTGGAGTTAATCAAAGATTTTGTAAACTTCGGTTCAAAAGATAAAGACATTCAAGTACAATTAATTAATTTCAAGGAGGCCTATAAAATGGAAGACGCAAAACATGTCCATTCCGATTAACTCCGTCAAAATTCATTTAAAATAAAATAAACTAAAAACATATTATCCAACATGAAAGCCCACAATAAAGAAACACAATCGAGTCTTACACCAAGAATGGCATTAGATATATTAAAAGAAGGAAATGATCGCTTTGTAAATAATCTAAAAGCCCAACGTGATTTATTAGGACAAGTAAACGACACACGAGATGGTCAGTGGCCATTTGCAACCATTTTAAGTTGCATAGATAGTAGAACCTCAGCTGAATTAATTTTCGATCAAGGTCTTGGAGATATATTTTCTATACGAATTGCAGGGAATATTGTAAACACGGATATTATTGGCAGCATGGAGTTTGCTTGCAAGTTAGCTGGATCTAAACTAATCGTAGTGCTTGGACACACAAAATGCGGTGCTGTTAAAGGCGCATGCGACCATATTGAAATGGGAAATCTAACGGAGCTTTTGGCCAAATTGCAACCAGCAGTATATCAAGAAAAATCAACAACCAAAGATCGAACTTCAGATAATACCATATTCGTCGAAAATGTTTCTACAATTAATGTCAAAAGAAATGTCAAGAATATTATTGAACGAAGTTTCATTATCGAGCAAATGGTTGAAAATAGTGAAATTGGTATTGTAGGCGCCATGTATAACATCGAATCAGGCAAAGTAGAATTTTATGATGATGTCATGTTTATTCGTGATGAAGCAAATCCTAAATTCTCTGTTGCAAATTTAAGATACTAAATCTCTCAATACCAAATGCCAAAAACTTGCACATTTGACTTAAAGCAAATATTAAATAAGCTTAAACATTATTTACCTTCTCAAACGCCACTCAAAGATTTCATCCATCATAATTCGTTGCATGCATTTCAAGGCATGAAGTTTTATGATGGCATATTTAAAGCGTCTAAAATATTCGGTTATCAGGCTACTTTGCCTTTAGAAGATTTTAGAAGGCTTTATGAAATTGGGCGTATTAATGAGGAGATTTTAGAAAGAACAATTGTTGATCGTAAAGGAAAAGAGTACGTTGCTGCATGGAAAGAATACACGCTTCATAAAGCATATGATGAACATAACGAGCAACGAATCGGCAAGTTAAGGGCGCAATGGAAGTTTAATTTCAAAATTGACTTAGATAATTCAGTACAGCCATTATTGTTCCGCATTTTAAGTAGCTATTTAGACCAAGGTATTGCCATGTGGGGCTTTCCAATGCATGATGACGGTTTTTTGGCAACAATTCGAATGCTAGAAAAAAATAGTTTTGCTAGTTTATTTAAAACAGATCATGTAAGAGAATTATTGTTTCTAGAAAGTTGTACAATTGAAGACTTATTAAAAAAAGTGGTTGGGGATGAAGCCTATTTTGAGCAATATCTTTTTGATCAACAATTCAGTCATAGAGGCTGGAGCGGCATGGTAGCAACTTTAGAAATTAAACCTGAATCACTTTTAGATTATAAAAAAATATCACTTCAAGATTTAATTTTCTTTGAATTGCTCCTTGAAATAGATTGTTTAGAAAACAAACTTGGCGCGTCTTTTAAGCCATTATGTCACTATATTGCTCAAGAACCTATCGACTTGTTTGCAGATGTAGAATTCACTGAATTACAAGAAGTATTAAAAATATGGCAAGATGCATTCGAATGGAGTTATTATGATGAAATATTGGCGGGCATACAACAAAATATACGCAACAAGGAATCAAAGAAAATAGTCCAAAGTTCGACATCTTTTCAAGCCTTATTTTGTATAGATGAACGAGAATGTAGCTTGAGAACCCATATTGAAGGCGTTGATAAACATGCTGAAACTTTTGGCTGCCCTGGCTTTTTTGGTGTTGAATTTTACTTTCAAGCCGAGCATGCTAAATTTTATGATAAGCTATGCCCAGCTCCTGTGACACCAAAGTATTTAATAAAAGAGTTTGATGTATCAGAAAAGAGAAAGCACGATTTATTTTATACTAACAAAACACATCATATTGCCACTGGGTATCTTAGCGCACTGACTTTTGGATTTTGGGCTGGGTATCGTCTAATCAAAAATTTGATTAAGCCAACAATGAGCCCTGCAATTTCAAATGCTTTTGCGCACATGAATGAGCAAGGTAAATTGACTGTCGAAAACAAAGATATTCATGATATAGAGAATGGGTTACAAATTGGCTTTACAATTGACGAAATGGCAAGCCGAGTTCAAGCCTTATTAAATGGAATTGGTTTAATTAAAGATTTTGCACCAATTATTTATATAGTTGCACATGGTAGCAGCAGCGCCAATAATCCGCACCATGGGGCACATGATTGTGGCGCTTGCAGTGGACGACCAGGTTCGGTGAATGCTCGAGTATTTGCTGCTATGGCTAATCATATTGAGGTGAGAAAAATATTGCACGAGAAAGGTATTCATATTCCTATAACTACTCAATTTATTGGTGCACTACATGATACAGCCGCGGACGAAATCGAATACTATGATGTAGCTATATTGAATACTGAAAATAAACAAACTCACCTTAAAAATAAAGAGACCTTCGAAAGCGCCTTAGATTTAAATGCCAAAGAACGTTCTAGAAGATTTGCCTCAATCAATACTAAAGCACCTATTAAAGAAATTCGGAAAGCCATTAAGGAACGTTCAGTTTCGTTATTCGAACCTCGTCCTGAGTTAGGCCATGGCACCAATACCTTATGTATTGTTGGAAATAGAGAATTAACTAAAGGGGTCTTTTTGGATAGACGCGCTTTTCTAAATTCTTATGATTATAAAACAGATAAAATAGGTCAGTATTTGACAGGTGTAATGGCACCACTAGGGCCTGTTTGTGGGGGAATTAATTTAGAGTACTATTTTAGTCGCGTGGACAATTACAAATTAGGTGCGGGTACTAAATTACCGCATAATGTTGTTGGCTTATTTGGTGTAGCCAATAGTAGCGATGGAGATTTGCGTCCAGGATTACCTTGGCAAATGATAGAAGTACATGATCCATTACGGTTATTGATTATTGTAGAACATCACCCTGAGATCATTTTAAAATCTATTCAGTCTACACCTGCCATGTACGAATGGTATGTAAATGAATGGGTGCATTTAATCTCGATTGACCCTGAAACTAAATCAATGTCGTATTTTAAGCTAGGTCAATTTATTCCTTATCAAACAATGGCAAAAGAAATACATTTCTTTAAAGATATTCATACGTTGTTGGAAGAAGCGAAGGAAATGAAAACGAATCATATTGTTCATGCAACTCAGGAGAATTTACCTGTTTTTTTACACGATTAATTTATTATCATGGAGCATATTTTGCAGCTTTTTATTCTGATTCCGTTTCTTGGTTTTTTAATTAGTTTATTATTTCAAAACACTCAAGAGAAATTAATTTCAGGCGTTGCCTATTTGAGCGTGGGCTTGCAATTATTAGGCATACTCACTTTTCTATCTTTTTGGATTCTACAACAATGCCCTACTTTGAATTTAAAGCACTTTGTATTTTTTAAAGAAGATAATATTGAGATATATTTAGATTTTTACTTTGACAAAACAACAGCTGTTTTTTCATTTCTAGGGGCTTTAATTACTTTACTAGTATTGATTTTTAGTAAATATTATTTACACCGAGATTCTGGGTACAAACGATTTTTCAATACTATTTTATTATTCTTTTTTGCCTTTAATATCACAGTATTTGCTGGAAATTTTGAAACACTATTTATAGGTTGGGAGTTTTTAGGCATTACCTCATTTTTACTGATTGCATTTTATAGAGATCGCTATTTGCCAGTTAAGAATGCACTGAAAACAATTTCGTTATATCGCTTAGGAGATATCTGTTTGATTTTAGCCCTTTGGACTTGCCATCATATTTGGCATGAAAACATTACCTTTTCTAAGTTAGATGATGTTGCCTTAGTTGCTGCTCATGTCTCTGAACACTATAATTCAGTAATGTTTCTATTGACAATGATTGTTGTTGCAGCTTCAATTAAGTCGGCACAATTCCCTTTTTCTTCTTGGCTTCCACGAGCTATGGAAGGACCTACTACATCAAGTGCAGTATTTTATGGCTCTTTAGCAGTGCATCTAGGTGTCTTTTTATTAATGAGAACTTATCAATATTGGGATATTGTATTACCAATTAAAATAGCCATTATTTGTATTGGTGTATTGACTGCCCTAATTGCTACATTGATTGCCAGAGTGCAGTCGACGGTGAAAACCCAAATTGCTTATGCATCCATTGCACAAATAGGCATCATGTTTGTTGAAGTAGCCTTAGGGTGGCAAACATTAGCACTGATTCATTTATCTGGAAATGCGTTGCTAAGAACGTATCAATTACTGGTTTCCCCTTCAGTGCTTGGGTATATGATCCATGATCAGTTTTTTAATTTCAAACCGAAAATAAAATCCATCCCTTCTTCTTTCTCAACATTCAATTTTAGTCTGTATACCTTATGCTTGAAAGAGTGGAATATGGATACCTATTTAAAGATAATTTTATGGAATCCGTTCAAATTCATAGGTCAAAAGTTTCGATTTATGTCAACCAAACTTGGCTTAATTATTTGTAGTTTGATTTTTATAGCAGGCTTACTCTTGTTCTATTTTGATGATCATATTCCTAAGCAAATAGATGAATACTTACATATTGGCTTTGCCTTTATAGGTATGATTTTAATTTTACTAGCTTTTGTAGAAAAGAAAAGTCCTTTGAGAGCATGGTTACAGATAATTTTAAGTCAATTATTTGTAGTGCTTTCTGTGGCGTTACTAAATGACAAGTATGAATATGTAGAGATATTAATTTATGTATGTGGACTATTTATGGCAGCACTTCTTGGAATTTTTGTCATAATAAAATTAAAAAGTTACGAAACCCAAATTAACTTAAATGGCTTTTATGGTCATATCAATCAACATCCTAAATTAGGCTTTTGGTTTTTAATTGCCTGTTTAGCTTTTGTTGGCTTACCTTTTACGCCCTCATTTATTGGCCTAGATTTAATGTATAGCCATATCGATCACGAGGAGTATACACTAATTACTTTAATTACAGTAAGTTTTTTAGTGCTGGAATTATCTGTACTTAGAATTTATGCAAGGTTATTCTTAGGGCCATCGAAAAAAAACACTCACCCTATTGCCTATAGAAGTTCATAAGTTACTGCAAGAAATTCTCTTGCTTTTCTGATTTTAAAACAATCTTATTCTTAATATACAAATCGTATTCCCTTTTTCTATTGGCCGAATATGTCTGACCTATGGCCATAATTCAACCTATATTTCAATTAATTTTGTTTTTAAATCCCTTGGATCTGCAGCCTAAAAATCATAATTCATTATGCGTACAAATTTCGTTTTTATTATTTTACCTCAACTTCATCTTTTAGACTTAGCAGGTCCAGATCAAGCAATTCATGAGGCCATCGAGTATGGTGCAAACTTCTCTATCCAATACGGCTGCATAGAAAATAATATTATTACCACAGCTGGCTTGCCAATTGGGAACATCACACATTATTCAAAAATCAAACTTAAACAAGGGGACTATCTTATTATTCCAGGCTCGAATGCAACTTACTTAACTTCGAAAAAATTTAAAGAAAACAAACAATTCTTCTCATGGATTGTAACTAATTACAAAGGAGGAGTCAATGTTTGTAGTATTTGTGCTGGAGCATTTGTACTTGCAGAGTCGGGGCTACTAAATGAAATTGCTTGCACCACTCATTTTAAAAAAACAGCTGTGCTACAAGAACTCTATCCTCTAGCCAAAGTTCAGGAAAACATGCTTTTTACAGAACAAAATAATATTTATACTAGCGCAGGTATTGCCTCAGGAATCGACCTCATTTTGCATATCATAGAAAAATTAAAAGGAAGTCATTTTGCCCATTTAGTAGCAAGGGAATTAGTGGTGTATAGCAGAAGAAATGGAAGTTCGGCCCAACTGAGTGATCTACTAACCTTTAGAACTCATATTCACGCTGGAATTCATCGCGCTCAAGATCATATTATTGAACATATTCATAAAAAAATAAGTCTTCATGCATTAGCTCAAATAGCCAATATGAGTGAAAGGAATTTCAGTCGCATTTTTAAAAAAGAAACGGGTATTACAACAAATCAATTTATCAATAAAATTAGAAAAGAAAAAATAATTGAACTTATGAAAAATCCAGATTGGTCTAGAAGGGAAGTTGCTCAAATGGTTGGACTTGAAAGTGAAAAACAGCTAACGCGCATTCTTCAAACTAACTCATGAACATTTTTGCTCCCAGACAAATTCGATTTCTGGAATATTATATCATTCATGAATGGAGGCTTAAAGTTTACACGATTACAGCTAAGCAAGAGTTTTCAGGCCTTACCTTTGTTGAGCAGGCTAAAACTCAACTAAGTGATTGGCTTGATTTAAGTCAACATACGAATCTTGCACATTACCATATTGCTTCACTTATCTTTCATGAGTGTAAAGAAGGTTGCTTCGCCATTATAAATTGGTGGATAGATGAAAATATGCTTCAACACTACGTTTTCCTTGCTAAGAATCCAACAGATAATTTCTCAGCCTACTCCTCAATTTATGGAATTACCACTTGTGTTTGGGAATTAGAAATTTTATGGCATGAAAGAAATGCCTGGATAGAACATGTTTTAAAAGACAATAAGCAAAACTATGACGCTTACCTCAATACCCTACTAAATAAATATTAATGTCACTATTATACAAAATTCCCATAATAATTCACTGCCTTGTTTCGGTGTGCATTTTATCGAATGCACAATCTTTCGATATTAAACATATAAATATTGACCTACGTATTAACTGGACTAAAAAACAATTACATGGGGTTGCCGATATTTCCATCATAGCCTTAGAAAATCTCAATCACATAAAACTGGATGCAGGCCAATTAACTATTCATCAAATTAGACTAGGATCTAATTCTCTTGAGTATAATTATGACGGAGGCGACAAACTTGGTGGACTAGACATAACGCTAAACAAGGCATATAGCAAAGGTGACTCTATACAAATTCAAATAAATTACAATACAAATTATTTAAATCTTTCAGACCCCAATAATCTAGGCGGAAGTTTTGGGAAAGGACTTAGATTCTTTTTCCCAACCTATACTACCCCATTAAAACATACCCAATTATGGAGTAGCAAGCATAATCGCTATTGGTTTCCTTGTATTGAAGACATTAAAGATATTTATACAACGTCATATTCTGCTACTCTTGATAATAAATGGATGTTTCTTGCTAATGGAAAATTCATTAAATCTATTGATAACAACAATGGCACTTCTACTTATTACTATAAATCAAATCAAGCACATCCGAATTACTTGAACGCCATCATAGTTGGCGAGTACGCCAATGTAAAACAAAATAATAATGACATTCAAATCAATAATTACTGTTACCTAAACGAAACAAAAGCCACAACGGCAACCACAGTGCTATTACCTGACATGATAAAATTCATGGCAAATAAAACCAATACTTCATTTCCTTTCAAACATTACAACCAAGTAATGATACAAGATTACCCATTCCCAGGGCTACATGGATTCGAAGGATTAGGAATTTTATCAGACAACTATATTGATGATGAAGGTGTTCATGAAGATTTTAAATATCTGTGGGATGGCATAGCCATGCAATCTGTGGCTTCTCAATGGTTTGGAAATTCCATCATGCCAGAAAAATGGAATGATATTTGGCTAAACAATGCCTTTGTACAATACTTCGCAGGCATTTATACAAGTTTCAAGAATGGGAAAGACGAGTACTTAACTTATTACTTGCCTTTTGAAAAGTCAAATACACTAGCCGATTGGAACACAGGATACAAACGTCCAATTGTTGCAAAGTCTATAGTAGATGTAGATAACTATACTAGCGATAATTATTCCATTTTTAGAGGGGCTTTAGTGTTGCATATGCTACAAAAAGAAATTGGCGAAGCAAATTGGTGGAAAGCCATTCAATTATATGTGAAAAATAACTTTCATCGACAAGTCAATACACAAGATTTTCAACAAGCCATTGAACAAACTTCAGGTCTATCTTATCAATGGTTTTTTGATCAATGGATTTATAAAATTGGGTTGCCTAATTTTCAGATCAAGAAAAAATTTGATAAGAAAAACAAACAACTTCATCTGTATATCACACAAACACAAGTCATGGATACCTCTACAGCAATTGAATCATTCAAATACTTTAAAGGTAAAATGGACATTCAGATTGATCAAACTTTGTATACAATCGATTTGAAATCTGAGCAAGAAAATGATGTGATATTTGACTTAAAGGCCGAACCTTCTTTGATAAATGTTGACCCAGAGGAAACTTGGATTTGTGAAAAAATATTTCATAAAGAATTGAATGAATTAATTTATCAGGTTGAGAACGACCCACATATTTTAGGTAGAATTTCTGCAATTGATCAATTGGCTTTGCTATGCCAAGATACAAGCACTTCAATTGAAACATCAAATCGAATCTTTGAAGTCATCAATAATCAGGTTCTATCAAAAAAATATTGGCGATACAGAACCTATGCCCTCTCAACCTTAAGAAAAATACTCCCACAACCATATACTTCATCAACTTTGCAAATGCTGCGACATTGCATCCAACATGAACAATCATGGCTAAAAGCAGCTGCTATTGCCATGCTAGGGAACACTAAGGACACTCAATATGTAAATTTGTATATCCAAGCTTTACAAGATAAAAGTGATAGAGTAATCAATGCAGCTGCTATAGCTTTAGGAAAAACAAACTGCAAAATAGCCTTCGACATGTTACTTCAACTTGACAAAAAGCCTTCTTGGAAAAACCAAAGTAGAATCAGCGCCTTAAATGGATTACAACAATTAAATGACCCAAGAGCTGCGGACTATGCCTTGTCTTGTTTAAGGGACAATAAATCTCCTCGATGGTATTTAGCCACACCCACATGGGACTATCCTTATGCTGCAGCAAATACCTTAGCTGGCTTAGGAAAAGGAGACTTAGGCTATCCAATTGTTTTAGACAGATTTAAAAAATCATTAGAAGATAATGACATCAACGATATTTTTCAACAAGTGCAACTTATCAATATTCTTGGAGATAAACGTGGTAAAGAAGTCTATGAATTATTATATTCAACGTTCCAACATGATACAACCATGCTAGAAACCATTCATACTTTAGAACAAGAATTTATTCAATCAACAAAAAACTAACTATAATGAAAAAATCTGCTATTCAGCAAATGCCCAAATATTTTGATAGATATATACACCTTACTGATGATGTAACTTTTCTTGAAGCCCTAGAAATAAGTATTCAAGAATTAATAGATGCACCTATTGACAAGTGGAAGGCCTTGGGTGAAAAAGTATATGCCCCAGGCAAATGGACCATCAAAGACATTTTACAACATTATATTGACACAGAAAGAGTGTTCACCTATCGTATCACTGCCATAGCCCGAGGTGATAAACAAATGATGACACCTTATGATGAAGAGATGTTTGCAGCTAATGCCTTAGCCAATCGCAGAACAGTTGATGACTTGTATGATGAATTGTTGAGTTTAAGAAAAACAACTCTAATGATGTTTAAATCATTCACTGAAGATATGTTATTGCAAGAAGGCCATGGATTTAATGACACCACCTATTGTGTGCTATCATTAGCCTTTATGCTGGCAGGTCATCAACGATGGCATTTTAAAGTGCTTCAAGAGCGATACTACCCTTTACTTGAGTCATAGAATATCAAGCAACTAAAATTTCATGAACACCTTAGAACAATATTAGTTCAAGGCATGATGTAAGCATACTATCGAAAACGGAGCCATGTGGCAAGGATAGAGCGGATACCCTGCATCCCGAGAGGCATACGCTATTTTTGTCTTGTTTCGAATTTGAGTTGTCGATTCGGGAGAAGCGTATGAGCGATAGCCTGCCCGCCACCCAAATAAAAAATATCCTGCTTTATAGCCAGTAGAAATTATATATCGCCATTTATAGAATTTATAACAATTCGCTAATAGTGCATGGCCTAATTTCGCGCTACCTTAAGTAAAATTATGTTAAATAAATTAGCAGGCTTAATCGCCATCATCTTGCTTTTGCCTTGTTGGGCATTCGCTCAAAACTATACACTAAGCGGTTCTGTGA
>JAGNOY010000029.1:1650-12442 GCA_017989935.1 Chitinophagaceae bacterium | reverse complement strand
GGTTTAGAGATATTGTCTACGTATTACTTTTTATTTTGAGTTTGGCAATGCTTTCCTCAAGTACTTATAATCCATTTATTTATTTCAGATTTTAGTATGAGAAATTTTCTTTCCATTGTTTTGAGATTATTGTTTCTATGTGGTTCTTCATGGGGGATATACCTAGGACTACAAAAGTTACAGCCTAATTCGTTTGAGTTTGTATTTTCTCTAAAAGCAATTGAAAATACGAGTATAGGGCTTGAGTTTAAAAGAGAGGGCAAGCCTTTAAAACAAGATGATACAGCTTTTAAAATGCTGCCAGCAAATCAATTTTTCATGCCTTTAAAGTTTAAGTATTTCGAAAACCCTCCATTTAGTGAAGTGCATATGTTCTTTGGTCAAGAAAAGAATACAAT
This sequence comes from Chitinophagaceae bacterium, assembly GCA_017989935.1. GTDB lineage: Bacteria > Bacteroidota > Bacteroidia > Chitinophagales > Chitinophagaceae > OLB11. Next base: position 12,044 of record JAGNOY010000029.1, on the reverse strand, counting down.
TTATTTCGATCAACTTACGATACTTCATCATCACTATTCAGCCTCTGATACCATATACACTTGGAATTGTAGCCAAGACTTGAGTAAATTAATAAAATCGGCTTCTGGATGCAAGGTGGCAGATAAAAATGGAAGTTATTTAGAGTTGCAAACAGAACAAGGGAATTCATTTCTTAGCTTGAATATAGCACAAGCTTTGAACCAACAATCCCAAAAATATAGTGTAAGAGAAAACGGTTACCTGATTCTTGTTTCTTTTCTCTTATCTTGTTTTATACTCTTTATTTTATCTAAGGCTGAGCATGCCAAAGAGAAATGCCAAATTTACTTAAGTTGGAGGCCAAGCTCCATACTGATTCCATCTGTAGCCACTATACTTGGATTGATTGGTTTAAACTCCATATTTCAGGTTATACCAGATCTTCAGATCAAAGAAAATAGAACCATGACTGAGTTGCCCAAGTTAAATCGGAATACTTTATTCACGTACACCGACCAACTTAACACCCATGTTTCTGAACACTTTGCATTTCGAAATCTTTTTTTCTTTATCAATTCTTACTTTTTAAAGAATGTATTTAATGAGTCGGCACTTCTCGATAAAGTAATTATGGGAAATCAGGGTTGGTTTTTTTATAATGATATTGGTTCTATCAATGATTATCGTCGCATGTCTGAAGTGGATTCAAATTTAGCACGATATATTGTGACAAATTTTTTAATTCGGCAACAATGGCTGAAAGCAAAGGGGATCAAGTTCTATATTCTTGTTCCCCCTAATAAAGAAAGAATTTATCCTGATTATATGCCCAAACGCATAAATATTATTGACGGAATTGGGCACAACACTTTAGATTATTTTGCGAAATACCTAATGGAATTTGGGGGTATTAAGTTTATTGACCCTTCAGACTCTTTGCTGGCAGCAAGAAGAAGAAGAGACGTCTACTACAAAACAGATACACATTGGAATACTTTTGGTGGCTTTAAGGGGTATCAAAAATTGATGCACGAAATTGTAAAAGATTTCAGTGATTTACGTGTGTTTGATGAGAATGAATTTACGTACGCTGAAATGTTCAATGAAGAAGGCGATCTTTCATCCATGATTGGATTGAATGCGACAAATAAAAGAAAGGAAATTATGATGAAGCATATAGATACATCAATCAATCTCAATTATAATATTCCGACTAAAATGATATTGAAGTATAGCAATGTGATTTCAGGTTCACACAAAAAGCGGAAATTGCTAATGTTTAGAGATTCTTTCGGAAGCTATATAATTCCATTTCTTAATCTTCAATTTGATGAAACGGTTTATGTATGGAATTATATTTTTATGCATCAATTAATTGAAGAAGAAAAACCTGATATTGTTGTATTTGAATCACTACAGCGATTCTTGCTTTTTTCATTACTAGTTCAAAACCCAACGGAATTAAGTAATACCTCTATGCATTCAAATCCATAGTAAAATCATGCACGCCTAAATGTAAATTAGGGTTGTAGTATGGATCCCTATCAATGATATGTTGCCATTTATGTTTAAATAAAGCCATTTCTTTAAGATGTCTTTCGTATGAAGGTTTGCTTTGATGTGGATGGCCACGAGTAGCCGATTCATAGTGATAAAGTTCCACTTGTGGGACATAAACATTGTAGTAGCCTGCTTCCATAATTTTCAGACAAAAATCTACATCATTGTACTCTACTTCAAATTTTTCATCCATCCCATTTACTTCATTAAAGATTTCTCTTCTGCACATTAAACAAGCAGCAGTCACTGCAGCATAATTATTTACGGTTTGAATGAGGTTAAAATAACCAGGATCGTCTTTATAAAGTCCTGTAAATGCATGTCCAGCTACACCGCCTAATCCTACAATGACGCCTGCATGTTGTATGGTGTCATCAGGATAAAGTAGTCTTCCGCCTACAGCCCCGATATGCTTTTGTTGCGCATAGGAAACCATTTGAGTAAGCCAGTTAGGTTCAATAACTTCTATATCATTATTCAATAATAAAATAAATTCACCTTCGGTTTCTTTCACTCCAATATTCATAAGTTTAGAAAAGTTGAAACTGAAATGCGCATCGAGGCTTCTTACTTTATTCGGATATTTTGTTGTGTATTCTTCTAAGAAGTTTTTTAGCTCTTGTGTGGTGCTGTTATTGTTTAGTATGAAGATTTCGTAGTTCGAATAGTTTGTTTTAGAAAGAATAGAATCTACTGCATTTTTTAAAAGTTCTGTTTGGTCTTTAGTTGGAATAATGATACTGACCTTATCCATTTTTGGGACTTCGAAATCAATACGATATCCTCTCAAGCCAGACAAGTACCGCACCTTGCCTTTCAATCCGCGTCTGTCTAATGTATCTTCAAGTGCTTTCTTAGCAGCTATATAGGCGTAAGGTTTAACATCTTCGCCAGCAGCAGCAGATAATTGATGTATTCTCCAATGGTATAATACTTTGGGGATATGAACAATATGATTAGTGAGTTCTGAGGCGCGAAGCAATAAATCATAGTCTTGACTGCCCTCATAGCCCAATCGGAATCCTCCTATTTTATCAATAAGCGATTTCTTCACTACACACACATGTCCAATATAATTACTTGCTAAAAGATGATCAGGCGACCAGTCTGGTTTAAAGTAGGCGCTCTGATGAAATAGATTCTCGTCAACTTTGTCTTCGTCGGAATAAATAATATCCGGTGATTTATTTAAATGAATTGCTTTCACAATCTCCCATAAACAATTTTGAGTAATTAAATCATCATGATCAATAAATAGCACGTATTCACCTTTTACCAATTCAAGCGCCGAATTAGAAGTTGAGGATATATGACCATTTTCTTTCCTAAACACAATTTGTATGCGCTTGTCTTTGACAGCATAGGCCCGAAGTAATTTTCTTACCTTTTCGTTTGGTGAATTGTCATCTGCAATACATAATTGCCAATTTGGATAATTTTGTTTCAAAATAGATTCAAGTGCTTCTTTCAGATATCGTAACGGTGGGTTGTAAACAGGCATAACGATACTGATTAGGGGGTAGTTGTTAGCACTCGCTGATTCTTGAATATATGCCTCGTCTAATTCCTCTTTATTCAGTTTGTTGAGTATCCAATTATGATAATTGTGTATTCCTTCCGATTTTTTTTCATCTAAATAGGTGATCTCGACAGCTCGATTTTCAATTAGAAGAAATAGGTGCTTCAAGAAATTTGCTAAAATTTTTCTTAAGATGCCCACACCTGATTTACTTAATAAGAATCGAAACGCCTGCCAGATTCGTTTTAACGTTCCACTGCCAGGTGATTTCTTTTTAAAGAATATTTTTTTGATGCGACGAACCTTATGGATTATTTTTTGATACCAATTATTCTCAAGATATTGAATACGATGATGCAGTTCCAAATTTAAAGAATGCAAAGATTTAAGCTCGTCTTTAGAATGTAAAAGCAACAGATTAAGAGAGCTTACTTTGTGATGTAATTGCTTCAATTCACTTTGTGTAAGTCCTCTATCTTTACTCATATTCAGTAATACATCATTGAGGCAATGTTGAAGGATTGCTTCATTTTTTTGAATGATATATTGGTTAGAATTGTTTTCTTCAGCCAATAGTTCCTGAGTTTTGGAAATTGCCAATTCAGTGGTGTAAATCCAACCAGTTTGTTGCTGGAGATCGATAATTCGTAAGGCGAAATCCCATAATGTATTTTTATCCAAAATTTCCTCATAAAAGCCTTCTAGCTTATCAAAATAAAATTTCTTAAAGCAAATATTAAATTCAGGTGTTTCTTTAGTAATCAAATCACTCAGGTGAATTTCTTCTATTTCTTGGTGAAATCCAACCTTGCCGAAGAAGATTGTATTAGACACTTTCGATAACGTATTCCATTGTGGAGTTTCAGCCTTCAAATAAAGGTGATCAATCATGATCCATTCAGTTTGTAAATCTTTAATCAACAGGTTTAGTTGAGCTGATATGTTTGATTTAGCCGAAAGAATTTGTAGGTGACAGGTTTTAAAGAAAATTTCAGGAATATTTTTAGAAAGGATTTCTTCATGATCACAAAGAATAATAATAGTTGTTTTTGCGTCTCTTGATAAAACAACTGAAGTTAAATACTTCAATAGAGTCGATGATTTTACATTTGAATCTAGACAGAGAATGAAGAAAGTGGAAGGAGGATTGAGGTATTTGAGACTGACAAAATCCTTGTTCTTGCAATCTTCAAGATAAGAAGGATGATAATCAGTATAATCTAATGGATTGAAATCTAGTGAATTAATTTTTTCAGTGTTCAATACCTTTGCATTCAATAAAGGACTGAGTTCTTGAATAATTTCTTGAGGGTTCGAATTGGCAAGTTTGTTATTGAAAAATAGAATAGAAGGCTGTGCTTGCAATTGTTGAATTAATTCTTTTGAATCAAGTTGCCTTTCTTTTTCTACTAAACTCTTAAATTCTGCGTATATAAAAAGTACAACACCTCCTGAAAGTAAATCTGTATTTCTTAGTTTTTGATATGATTCGATACTAAGAGCAATGCCATATAATTGCTTGGTGTCAAAACCTTCTTCTAGGTGCAAGCTAAGTATGCTTTCTAATTCTGTTGCAGTATGCTTGTCCCAATCCTGTCGAATTAAATGATTTAAATACGGGGTGTTGAAAAAATTATCATGAGGTAATAAAGCTCTATCTTTAAACACTTCATCTTGAGGTAATAGATGATTGGAAAGTAGTAAAGAAAAATAAGTAAGGCTAGTATCATGCTCAGATACTATAAATATCGGGGTTTTGCCCAAAGTTAATTTACTGTCTAAAATAATTTTTTGTACTCCTTGCATACTTCCTCAGATGTTCCTTTTAGTATTAATTCTCCTTTTTCTAATAATATAGCCTGATCGCAAATTTTCTCCACCTCATCAGGAAAATGGGAGACAAAAATAATTGATTTTCTTCGCGTTTTCAATTCATGTATTTTCTCCAAACATTTGGTTTGAAATCCCAAGTCGCCAACAGCTAATACTTCGTCAATAATATATATATCGCAATGGTGAGAAAATGATATAGAAAATGTTAGTCGAGCCAACATGCCCGATGAATAACACTTTGTAGCTTGGTTGAGTGTGAATTCGTCTAATTCCGAAAAGTCAGCGATTTCGTCAATTGCTTGTTTGGTTGCATGTCGACCATAAAGTGAAAGCAATAATTTTATGTTTTCATATCCAGTTAATTCTAATTCAAGTCCAGCGCCAAGTGCTAAAATAGGGGCAATAGTCCCAAATGATTTTAATGTGCCACTAGCTGGTTTGATTATGCCTGCTAGTGCTCTTAACAGTGTACTTTTTCCGCTTCCATTTCTGCCCAGTATACCCATGCTTTGTCCCTGTAGAAGTTGAAAGCTAATATCTTTCAATATGCGTGTAGTTTGAAATGGATTAGCAAACGAAGTCAATAAATCTTTCATAGAATGAATTCCGGCATGATTGGTTCTATAGTTGATATTGACCTTATTTAAATCTAGCAGTATACTCATATTGCTGTAATAAACTGATTTTTTAATCGATTAAAAATGAATAAACTTGTCGCCAATGAAATAAAACTTATTACAGTACAAATTATGAATATCCTAAAATCAGGTGCTAAAGATTCATAAAGTGGGTATCTAAATAGTTTAATAAAGTAATAGATTGGATTTAATTTAATGACATAAGAAAAACGAGCTGGAATCAATTCTTCGGTATAAGCAATAGGCGTTAAATAAAATATGGCAGGTTGTATGGTATTCCACAATATGCCTATATCTCGAAAATACACATTTAGTGCTGCTAAAGTAAGGGTAATGCTAAAGCTGAAGATTGAAAATATAAAAAGTATAGGTAATATCCATAAAAGTTGAAATGTATAGTGAATCCCGAACCAATGCATGACAACGAAGTAAACTATTAAAGCAAGAAACAAATTGAATAATTCAGTGAGTACTTCAGCCAACGGAAACAAAATTGGGGAAACATTCACCGATTTAAGAATGCCTGAGGATTGTATAATACTTTGCACTCCTTGACTTACAACATTAGAAAAGAAGAACCAAAATAGTATGCCAGAAGTAGCATATAACACATAATTATTTACAGACGAAAATTGAGCACTAAAAATGACAATAAAAATAAGTAGATAAATCAAGGGTTTAATAAATCCCCACAAAAAACCAACCACAGAATGCTTGTAGCGAATAATGACATTTCGCTTGGTTAAGGCATAAAGTTGATTTAAGTGTTGCATATCTGTTTGAATCTCCGTAAGTTGCTTTTTTTAATGAATTGAATTTCTCGAAAAAAATATTTGTCAATGCTCGCTTCCTAACTCAACAACTTAGTGGGGTTCAAAGGTATGCATTTGAAATGTGTCTTCAAATGAAAAATATATCTCCTGAAATTATTTTTCTCTCGCCTAAGAAAATTATTCAACATGAAATGAGCACACAGTTATCTGTGCTTAAAGTTGGAGTTAATTCGGGGCAGCTTTGGGAGCAACTAGATTTGGTTATTTTTTTAAGCAGCTTTAAAGATTATGTGCTCATTAATTTGGCCAACACAGGGCCAATTTGTATTCGTCAACAAGTCATCACCATTCATGATTTAGCAGTCTGGGATGCCAAAAAATATTATCATCCCTTTTTTGTTTGGTGGTATAAATTGCTGATAAGTCGATTGGTAAAGAAGGTCTTAGGCGTATTTACGGTGAGCGAAACTGAAAAGATGAATATAACTCAGCGGTTCATGTTGGCCGAAACACAAGTGTTTGTTACCTATAATGGGTTAGCCTCTTCTATGATTAAAAGTTCATTGCCATTGCAGACTGGAAAGGATAAAATTATTTTATATGTTGGTTCAGTGGTGGCAAAGAAAAACATTGACTTATTAGTTGATAGCTTCTTAAAATCGAACTTGTCCGAAGGATATCAATTGTATTTAGTTGGCAGAAAAGGTAAAATGATGGATGAAGTCAATGTACAATTAGATAAACAAATCATTTGGCTTCAAGATTTGTCGGATGAGGAACTTGTGAAGCTTTACCAAAGAGCCGAATGTTTCGTTTCCTTGTCAGAAAGTGAAGGTTTTGGGATACCTGTTTTAGAAGCGCTTTATTTCGGTTGCAAGGTGCTTTGCGCAGACATTCCTGTCAATCGTGAACTATACAATCATTATGCGTATTTTTGTAATCCGAAAAATCAGAAAGAAGTGCTTGCTAAGATGGAATCATTGCCAAATGCTCAATTGCCAACAAAAAATCAAATTAGCCTCTTGCTCGATAAGTATAATTATACATCATCTGCTTATACCATGCTTCATACTTTACAGAAAATTTGTTCAAGATGAAAATAGCACTCGTGCATGATTGGCTTGCCGTGAATGCAGGTTCAGAAAAAGTAGTCAAGCAATTATTGTCTTTGTTAAAGTCAAACCACACTGAATTATTTACTTTGTTTAATACTTTATCACCTATTGATAGACAAGAAATTCTTCAGCAAGCTAAAGTACACGTATCATGGTTGCATTATTTTCCTTTTATTGAATCTTATTATAAATATTTATTACCCGTTTTGCCTTTTTTTATAAAGCAGCTGAGCCCTAAAGATTATGATCTTTATGTTTCTTCGTCACACGCAGTTGCAAAGGGTTTTCGCGGAGATCCTTCAGTTATGCATATTTGTTATTGTCATACACCTATGCGTTATGCTTGGTACCAACGCGATGATTATTTAAAAGATGAAATTTGGATTAAAAGGAAAGTAATAAAATTTCTTATCAGTTTTATTCGAAAATGGGATTTGAAATCAGCGCAAAAAGTTCATTATTTTATTGCAAATTCAAGACATATCCAGCAGCAAATTCAAGAAATTTATGGCCGAGACTCTGCTGTAATTTATCCACCAGTTCAAGTAAATAAATTTTCTTTAAGTGAACATCCACGAAAGGATTTTTATTTAGCCGTTGGCAGATTTGTTTCTTATAAAAAAATGGATATCATTGTTAAAGCTTTTATGCAAATGAAGGATAAGAAATTAGTGTTGATTGGTGATGGAGTAGATGCAAAAAAAATTCAATCCTTGATTGCGGGATATCCAAATATTGTTTGGTTAGGTTATCAGCATGAAGATGAATTAATTTTGTATATGCAAAATGCCAAGGCCTGCATTTTTGCTGCAAAAGAGGATTTTGGTATTACTTGCGTAGAAGCTCAGGCCACGGGTACTCCCGTACTTGCGTTGAATTACGGCGGATATAAAGAAACAGTGTTGGAAGGTGTAAGCGGTTATTTTTTTGAAGAACAAACCGAGCAAGCTATTTATGAAGCTGTATTAAGATTTGAAAACCAGCCGCTGAATTGTCATCAACAAATCAGGCAACATGCTTTGACATTCTCTGAAGACGTTTTTAATGAAGCTTTCAAAAGTTATTTAGCATCAAAAATAAACATGACCCTATAACTTATGTGGCTTATTAAACCAGATATTGAAACTTGGGGTGCACGATTAATTTGGTTGAGTTTCTTTTTGCCAGCTCAAGTACAGACTTCTATTTTAATTGCTTGGAGTATCTGGATTGGGATAAAGAGTGTGAAGGCTAGAAGTAATTTTTCATTAAAAACTATAGCTATCCTCTTTTTTCTTGGTTTAGGATATTGGTTTTATTTGTTATGGTTGCCATTTACAGAGCAAGCTGAGCAGCATATTATTTACGCTTATCTAGAACGAAAAGTTAGTTTGGTGTTGCTCCCTATTGTAATTTATTTGAGTTATCAACTAGAAATACAAACCATAAACAAGCAGTTGCATTGGTTTGTATGGGGAACAGGTTTGAAATTTATATGGGCGAATGCATGGATTATTCACAAGGGACTTGACCACCCAGCAATATTTACACATCATGTGATGTACAGGGATGCTTTTAATGAAATCGCGGAAATTCATCCAACTTATTTCGGAATTTATCTGGTATTTTCACTTGCTATTCTTGTATGGAGAGGTAAGGGTATTGTTGGCAATAGGGTTTGGTTGTCGATAATTTTTCAAGTTGCTTTATTGATTTTTCTTTTAATGCTTTCTCCAAAAACTCCTATGCTTGCTGCTTTGATGATTTATGGGTTAGCCTTTTTCTGCCTTAAATCCATCACAATTCAAAGAAAGATATTTATAGTGGCAGGATTTACTTTACTCTTTGTTGTGTCGTGGTTTTCTATTCCTTTTTTTAAAGATAGAATATTAGAAGTGACTGAATTTGCCACGAATAAAAAGTTGGTGCAAGTAGAAAGTTCCATGGAAATTCGAAGTCTGATTTTTAAAACTGATCTGGAATTACTCAAAAATCATTGGCTTGTTGGACTCGGACCAGCTCAACTAGAAGCTAAACTCAATACCTGTTTTTTTATGTATTCTGTATACTTAAAAAAATCTTTAGGAAGCTATAACACGCATAATGAATTCTTCAATCAATGGCTTTGTTTTGGCCTTGGTGGAATTATTTATTTTTTAGTGTTTTTTGTTGTTCATATTAAAAGGGCACTTAAACACAAAGATTTTTTGTACCTATCCTTCTTGATTATTTTTATGGTTTGTTGTTTGACAGAAAATGTACTTTCTCGCCAACAAGGAATTATCTTCTTTGCATTAATCGGCTCCGTCTTTTTTTTGAAAGAACATAGATCAACAAGTCAACTAGTAGGGTGATTTTTTTTTGGGGTGGCGAACACGCTTTTCGCTACTACGCCTCACCACGCCGAAGCCAAGCGTGGTTGCGGGGTATTCGCTACAATCGTTGCCACGGGTCTGCATCATCATTGAACTCTTGATTGCCAAATGGCGCTTTTTTCTCATAATCTCAAGATTATAAGTTGGACTACCTAATTAAGTTTATTGAACACAATTGACAAACATCAAATACCAGCATGTTGCAAAACATTGTTGAAGATAAAATCTTCATGAAGAATATGGCCTAAGATTCGAGGCAGTTAAAAATATTGAAATCGAAGCCAAACTTTTATCCACTGTTTGAGCACAAACGAACATTGTTATTAAAGGATGATCTTGATGTGTGAGTTTGGATAAAAGTGGTGTAGATGAAATTATTTTTATGCCAAGAATCTTCAGCCTAGACTTTTTGCTCAACTTTTGCGTCATGGCAAAAGTGGAAAAGAAATAGGGTGTCTTTGAGGATAATAATGCAAACATCAAATGCCAAGATGTTACAAAATATTTTTGAAAATAAAAGTTTCATTAAGGCAAAAGTGGAAGACCAAATAGGAATCTATGCGGATTATTACATATAATCTTGTTTTAAAATGGCCCTTACTTTCAAGGAACATACTAAATT
>JAGNOY010000029.1:0-1550 GCA_017989935.1 Chitinophagaceae bacterium | reverse complement strand
TACAAAATATTTTTGAAAATAAAAGTTTCATTAAGGCAAAAGTGGAAGACCAAATAGGAATCTATGCGGATTATTACATATAATCTTGTTTTAAAATGGCCCTTACTTTCAAGGAACATACTAAATTACCGCCCGCTAAGAGCCTATTTACATGGATTTTGCATTTCTTTTTAAGATAAATCGTAATAAAACCAATATTTTTTTATCTTTGCGAGCATTTTGAAATTAATCTATTATAAAATTTTTAATATAAGCAATGGCTAAACAAGATTTATATACCGCACCTCGTACCGTGACTGCTGCACAAGTTGTCGATAACGAACCTTCTGCGGAACAGAAACTTAAAGGACTTGAAAATTGGTATCACAATAACCATAAAATGATCAATAATGTATTGATTGGTGTGGTTGCAGTGATTGCAGGTGTTTTTGCTTATAGTCGTTTTATCAAAGCACCTAAGATGGAAAAATCTAATGATGCGATTTTCAGAGCGCAGACTTATTTCAGCATGGACTCCATCAATTGGGCATTGAATGGAGAAGGAAATAATCTTGGATTTTTGAAAATTATTGATAAGTACAGCGGTACACCTGCTGCGAATTTATCTCATTATTATGCAGGTGTTTGCTTCTTAAAGAAAGGAGATTTCAAGAATGCAGAAAAACATTTGAAAGAATTTGATGGAAAAGGAACTTTGGTAGCCAATGTAGCCAAAGGTGCTTTAGGCGATGCCTATATGGAGCAAGGAAAAACTGATGATGCGATAAAAGCTTATTTAGATGCTTCTTCAGATGACGACAACATGATGTTGTCTCCAATCTATTTGCAACGTGCTGGGATGGCTTATGAAATGAAGAATAATACAGCAGAGGCTATTAAAACCTACCGCAAAATCAAAGACAAATTTCCACAAAGTCAAATCGCCAATGAAATGAGCAAAACTTTAGCTCGACTTGGAGATGTTGAAAACTAAACTATGGCCTCATCTAACGATCATTCAACTTTATTAGAATACAACAACCTGCGCATCTCAAGTTCGCAGGTTGTTTTGATTTATACCGAATGGAATGAGGAAATTATTCAGTCATTAAGGGATGGTGTCAAAAAAGTGTTGACCAATTTTCCTCAAATTCAAATTCAAGAAATTTGTGTACCTGGTGCTATAGAAATACCTTATGCCATAGCCCAATATCAAGCTATAAAAGGTGCTGAAGCTTATATAGCCTTAGGCTGTGTGATACGAGGTGAAACCCCACATTTTGATTATGTTTGTCAGTCTGTAACTCAAGGCATTTCACAACTCAATATTACTTTACCATCGCCTGTGATTTTTGGTATTCTCACTGTCAATGACGTAGATCAAGCTTGGGACAGGCTAGGCGGAAAGCATGGTCATAAAGGTGAAGAAGCAGGCATTGCAGCTTTGAAGATGATGTCTTTTAAAGAAAATCTTAAATCTAACTCATGAAAGTACAACTTTTTATTCCCTGCTTTGTAGATCAGCTTTATCCTCAAGTGGCGATGAATACAGTAAAGATTTTAGAAAAGCT
>JAGNOY010000316.1 GCA_017989935.1 Chitinophagaceae bacterium | reverse complement strand
AACGGTTTGCAGCTACCCGAAGGGCGGGAGTTTGAAAACGAAATTAACTTAAAAAATCGATGATTCTTTTACTTTTCAATGCTCAATAGAAGTTGAAAGCCCGCCTTTTGGGTAGGTGCTGTTGTAGGTAGGCATTTTGTATTTGTCTTTTGTATTTGTCTAACTGTCATATGGAAACGAAATGAAGAGGGGAGACGAAAGTGACAAGCTCTTCAGGCAAGTGTTGTTGGCGCTTCGCCCTTGCCTGATGTGCTTGGCATTCGAAACGAAATATTTCATAATTAAGCGGTTGGTATTTGTCTATATATTGGTTGAAAGTATTTGCCTTTTGATGTCAACTTCTTTGATGGTTTCCTGTTATATATGGTGCAGGATGGTAGATTTCTCGAGCAGGGTGCAGTATTCGTTAATGCAATGTCAAGAAGTCCCGAGCAGGATGCTAGATGCGTTAATACAATGTCAAGAAGTCTCAAGCAGGATTGGAGATGCGTTAATGTAATGTCAAGAAGTCTTGAGCAGGATAGGAGATTCGTTAATACAAAGTCAAGAATTCTCGAGCGGGATGCAAGATGTCTAAAGTAGGAAGGTTGATTTCTTTTTAAGGAAGATTTGATTCAAAATGGACTAAAAAGAGTCAGCGTAGCAGTGATTCAATGTCTACGCTGACTATGTCTTTTTTTAAGCAGTTTTAGGTTTTGTGAGCTTTATCTTGCTTACTTGCTTGAACTCCTGAGAAGTTGCACCAAAAAGGGACTTTACATAGTTTTTAACATCACCTGAAACATCATATAAACCTGTCTTTTCTTTGTATAAGGTTTTGTCTCTTGCAATACGAGAATTAGAAACTGCTGTATAGGCATTAGATACATTTGTATTTGCTGTTTTTAATGCTGCAAGTTGAGTAGCTAATGTGACAGTTTTTAGTTCAGCTTCGTTGGGCGCATAGCTTGGTTCAGATTTAAGTAATTCTATTAGTTTGGTAAAATGTTCAATAAGTTGGTCGTAAGATTGTTGTGAAGCACTAATTGTATTTGGTGCTTGTGCATTTGGGTCTGTAGTAACTTGAACTATTTTGGCTCTTTTCCCTTGAAGTTTTCTGTTAATAGTTTTTGCATCTTTAATCATGTCTGTTGTGGCATCTGTTGCTATAAAAGCATTTACCAGCCTAGTAGAAAGTGAGCGTAATGGTTCAAATAACATAGCTCTTGCATTGGTTGCATTGTTGAAAGCAACGGTCTTGGTTGTAACATTTAAGATGTCTGTTTTTGCTTGTGTGAAAAGCAAATTGAGGTTTGCTACTTTGATAGCATTTTTTGTTGGATTGTAGGCTGCTGCATAGCTTGTAACAAATGAAATTAGGTCTTCAAAGTTGGCTACATTTTTTGCATGTCCTGTTTCAATGATTGGCATAAATTAAGTTTTAGAAGGTTAAAAAAAACGAACTTATGCGAAATGCGAATTAGAGAAAATAGAACAAATGTTAAAATATCTGCTCAGCGAAGCTGAGCAGATATTTTAACATTACTTAAAGATAATACTTGAAGTAATGATGAAGATTAATCCACTACCACCTTTTGACTCGCCCCCTCACATCGTATCACATAAACTCCTTTAGGCAAAGAACTGATATTGATTTGTACTTTAGTTTGCGATTGAAGCTCTGTTTTAAGAACTATCTCACCCACCATACTATACATTTCAATAGGAACTAGACCCTTCTTATTTGTTATTAACTCAATTGTGAGTATAGTCGAAGCAGGATTAGGATAGCATAAAAGTTTGGTTGATTCTTTTAATGAGGTAGAAATAGATAATGGCCAACAAATTTTACTGGTATCCATACCTAATCCGTAATTTGGCATATTGGGTGGACTTAATAAATTTGTATACTGTTGCCATAGTCCTTGTACTTTGAAATCGCAACCTAAGCCCTTTACATTAGGTTTGTCAATATAACTCATGTATTTTCGAGTTCCACTTGAATTGCCAATGTACAGTTTGCCATCTGCGCCACATGCTAATTGATTATACCAAGGGAATTTATCTATAGTAGTATCTGGGCCATGTATCAAAATAGCATTATAGGAATTTGTATCTTCTAAATCTATTTGATAAATGGTGTACAAATTACTCATATATAATAATTTGCCATCAGGAGAAAAATTAATCCCATGCTTGTAATCCCAATTCGGATAACTGAATGTATCATAAGGAATACGAAAATAGTTTTTGTAAGTAAGAGAACCATCACATCGATCAAAATCATATAATTCTACACGATTAAAATCATAGAAAAAGGAACTTCCAAATGAGTCAATACTTCCATTTGTTGAACTTGCAAAACTTTTACCATCTTGACTAAAATATACTTCACCGAAAAAATCGCAAAAAACACCATTATTCGGAAAGGATTGATAAAAAGGCCCTAAGATAGTATCTTCCTTAACAAGGAATTCTTGGTAACGATGATTCGTACAATCTGCCTTCACAAGCCACCAATCTTTGCCATTAGCATGTTTAACCGCGGTTAAAGCACAATTGACATAATGTTGGTGATCGGCAAGAATGATATTTTTTTCAACAACTTTTCCTTTACCTGAATTACTGTCCATATCTACAATACTATAATTGAGTATATCAAATTCTGTCCAATGATGATTGATATACTCATTAGCCACACTATCACTCATGCCTGTGCTAAAGACATAATATTGATTATTCTTCTTAGGAATGATGATGGAGGTTTGATCGAAGAGGCTGACACCGCCGTAATGATTGGCTAGAATATTTCCTTTTGGGCAATTAATATACAACCCATTTTGCATACCATATCCATTTGAATCATACATAATAAATCCATTTGTGAAGAACTTTAAAAACCCATTTGTATCAGAAATACAAGCGCCTGAACTACTAATTGCACACGAAGGTGCAACTTGCATATTAGAGTTTTCAACTGTGTCTATTTGCAAAACCTGATTAAAATTGAATTTTACAACTGGTTCATAACCAAAAACCCACACATTGCCACGCTTAACTTCTTGAGAATATGATATTGGCTTTATAAAATTAACTAAATAAATAATTATAATTATCTTTTTCATTCGATGATTATTTTGCCCTTGATAAAGGAATTATCTTGTTTTTGAATTTGATAAAGGGACACTCCAGTTTCCAGATTGCTCACATTCAACGTAGTTTTATAGACATCTCCAATTAACTGGGTTTGAAGTCTCCTTCGTCCAAGCATATCAAATAAGATAAAATAGGCTGTTTCGTTTTCGTTAAACTTGTATTCAATGTTTATTTGATTATCGGCAGTAATAGGATAGATTTTAAAATTATCAGTAAGAAT
>JAGNOY010000315.1 GCA_017989935.1 Chitinophagaceae bacterium | reverse complement strand
GTATTCTTATCTCCTCGTCCATAACCGGCAACATAACCCGGTGGAAGCTCCTCAAAACTTTTAGGATTTAAAAAAGTTTTCATCCTGATATTCCAACCAGCAAAAACATGCTTCACTAATTCCATTCTAAAACCACCAGTAAGCTCTATCCAATGCGCATTGAAACTTGATGAATTAATTTGGCCAGTTTGATTACCCCAAATATCATCCTGAATAAAATAACTTGCCTCACCACGTTTTATTCTACTAAAACCATATCTAAGTCCAACAAATGCATTATCAAAATCACCTTTAAATTCTTTATTAAAAAATGTTTGATCTATGCCTAAGCGAACAAACGTATTGCGACTGTTATAACGAATAAAACTATTGTCGATCTTAGACGACCCGAATCCGCCCTCCGCAATCAAATGAATATTCTTTCTGTAATAAATATCTAACTGAGCTTCATAATTGTGCACATACTTTTGAAACGGAGACAGTAACAAAGATCCTATATCTATCCCAATTCTTGCGAATGTACATGGAGCCTCCTTTACTTTAGTGCTATCATTGTTTGCCCTAGCTGTTGAATTGAATAACAGCAAACTCATAACCACGAATATGTTTAAAAATAATTTCATCTGTTTTACTTCCGTATCACAATTTTAACATGTTCAAAATTTGCATTGCTTGTCACTTCTTGTGTCTGTATCATCACAGTATCAATCACATGGGTTGTATATTTAATTTGATACAAATTAAAAATTGTTTCATACCCGCAGGCTGAAGAAATAAAATGCAAATTTCTCTGATAAATAAATAAGAGACTATCAATGGTTGCAGGTGATACTTGCAAACTATCAGACTGAAATAATACCAAGGCCGAATCTATTTGCTGAGATAATGGGAATTTAAATTTATTGTATTTTTTAATATTCTGAAAGTAAGTCAAATTTTCGCCAAAAATTAAATTAGCATTTGTCAATAAAGTGTCTTTAAAGGTATTCGCAGTATCTCGCTGATAAAATCCTCCTCTCACCCCAACTAATTGAGGTTCTACACATAAATTTTTTTGGTTACAGGAATAAAAAAACATCAGTGTTGCGATTACTTGCAAACTAACTTTCAAGTGGTTGATAAGTTTGAACATTACTGAACTGTCCATGTTTCTTTTCCAGCCAACAATTCGTTTAAATCTCCAATACCTTTCATGTTGATCGTTTGGTCAATTTGCTCGTGCAAGCTATCTTCATAACAAGCTCTCTCATGCGCATAAAATACCCCAAATGGTCTAGGCAAATGATTTTCTTGATTTGGGTTATCAAACAACCTTGTTAATATTTGAGCCTTCAATAAATCTTTCTCATCATGAATCCACAAATCATCTAATCCAAATTGAGCACCTATTTCAACCACTTCGGGTTGTAAACCATTTAAGCGAATTCCCTTATTGGCCTCTTGTCCGAATACCATGGGCTTACCATGTTCTACAAACAAAGCTTGTTCGAGTTTGCTTGATTTTTCGGTGAATACTTCAAAGGCTCCATCATTAAAAATATTACAATTCTGATAAATTTCTACTAAGGCACTTCCCTTGTGAGACTCACTTCTTCGAATCATTTCTTGCAAATGTTTCACATCTCTGTCCATACTACGAGCAAAAAACGAAGCATCTGCACCTAAGGCTAAAGCGCCTGGATTAAATGGATGATCTAAACTTCCATAAGGTGTAGATTTAGTTACTTTTTCGGTTTCACTCGTTGGGGAATATTGTCCTTTTGTAAGCCCATAAATTTGGTTATTGAATAATAAAATTTGCAAATTAAAATTCCTTCTGAGTAAATGAATCAAGTGGTTACCACCAATACTCATCGAATCGCCATCTCCTGTAACAATCCATACGCTTAATTCAGGTCTCGTAGCTTTTAGTCCGCTAGCTATGGCTGTTGCACGACCATGAATCGAATGCATGCCAAAAGTGTTCATGTAATAAGGAAATCGCGAGGAACAACCGATTCCTGAAATAATTACGATATTCTCTCTCGGCACACCAATGGTAGGCAGTACGGTTTGTACTTGTTTTAGGATACTATAATCGCCACATCCGGGGCACCAACGGACTTCCTGATCGGTTACAAAATCTTTAGGGGTAAGTATAGGACTATCTTGCTTGGTCATAATGTAAGATTGGGCACAAAAATACAAAGGATTCATGAAGGTTTCTTTAAATTTAAATGACTGCACAAAAAATATTCTTGAAAGAAAAATATTATTTGATGTCTACATTGCGGCAACGATTGTAGTGAAAAGCCCGCACCACGCGCTCTGGCGTGGGAGGACTTGCAACGAAAAGCGTGTCTGCCGCCCAAATCAAACAAATTACCTACTGTGTTAGCCTGCTTTAATTACTCATAGCTTCTTACATTTGCTCACCATGAATATTTTTTCAGCGCATAAACCATTTATCATTGCTGGGCCTTGCGGGGCGGAAGATGAAACTCAATTAAACACTCTGGCTGAAGCTTTTTCGCAGATTCCTGTGCATATGATGCGTGCTGGTGTGTGGAAACCTCGCTCTAAACCTGGTTTTTTTGAAGGACGTGGTGAAATAGCCTTGCAGTGGTTGCAACAACTTAAGAAAAAATATCCGCTTCCGATTTGTATCGAAGTGGCTAATAAAGAACAAGTTGAACTTGCCCTCACCTATGAGATCGATGCCATTTGGATTGGCGCAAGAAGTACTGTCAACCCATTTTTAGTTCAGGAAATAGCAGATGCGGTGAAAGGCACTGGGCTGGCTGTGTTATTAAAAAATCCGATCAACCCAGATATTGAATTGTGGAGCGGTGCTGTAGAAAGAATGAGCCAAGCTGGGGTGATCAATCTGGCAGCCATTCATCGAGGTTTTTCGTCCTACGATCCAGATTCGACCTATCGCAACAAGCCAAATTGGGCCATTCCTATCGAACTTAAGCGACGGTTTAAAGATTTACCCATTTTATGCGATGCGAGTCATATTTGCGGCAATCGCACCTTGATTCCTAAGGTGTCACAACGCGCGCTAGACCTTGATTTCGATGGATTGATGATAGAAACACATCCGAATCCTGATGCAGCACTGAGTGATGCGAAGCAACAACTCAATATAGATCAATTTAAGCAATTATTGGCTGGACTGATTCTTCGCACCCCTCACAACAGCTCTTCGCAGGAGGAGATAGAACAGATCAGGCAAATTCTAGATTCTATGGTCGCCGAAGTGGTGGATATTTTAGGGAAGAGGATGGAGTTGGTAGAAAAATTAGGCCTCATTAAAGGTGCGAACAATATGCCGATTTATCAGGCAGATAGATGGCGTGAAATTATTGAAAGCCGCAC
>JAGNOY010000314.1 GCA_017989935.1 Chitinophagaceae bacterium | reverse complement strand
AACCTAGGCTACCCAAAGCTACTTCAAGGCCTGGGCAATATTTTTTAGAGTCTTGCCAAATAATGCCCCCAAGTAAAATAACAACTAGCCTAAAATAGTCTTAAGTTACCCAGGCATTATGTTAATATGAATAATTATCTGCAAGTTACCCGTAAGCTTTTCCACTTTGGCATGTAGGCAAAATTTTTAAGTGCCTCGAATCTTAGGCCGTTTGGATCATGGAGAATTTGCCTTGATAAGTAATTCTGCGGATCATCAATGAAGTTTCAATTGTTTACCAATTGACCATAGCTGCCTCATAGACTTTTGACGACCAAGCGGTGTTTGAGCAAATAATTCATAGAGAATGCTTTCAAACAAAAGACGAATTGTTTTGCAGAGAATGACGATAAATTTACAATTTACTAGAAAATACAATCTGAAGACAAATGCCCTAGCCCTGACTGCAGCGGAAATCCCATCTCGTTCTTCAAAACGAGATGGATTGGAGCGAAAGGCAGGAAATTGCTCCGAAAAAAAATTACTTGTTGCTTTTACCTCGGCCAAAGAGCGGCACCTTAGATTCGTTGCCCGTTAAAAGCCTGTTGATGTTTTTGTGATGCGTAAGGACGACTAAACAAGCGGTAGCCACAGCAAAAACACGATACATCATTTCTGGCTCTTTGAAAATAAAGAATATCATCACAGGAAAGGCAATACTAGCTGCGATTGAACTGAGCGATACATAACGTGTCATGAATAACATAATAAAAAACACGGCTACCAAACTAGCGGCTACAATAGGTTGAATGGCCAATATCATCCCAAATAAAGTGGCTATGCCTTTTCCACCTTTAAAATCGGCCCAAATTGGAAATACATGTCCTACCACTGCTGCAATACCCAATAAGATTTGAAAATTGGTTAAGGCCATATTATCTAGTTGGTATTTAGAAATAAAGTAGGCCAAATCAACAGCCATAAATCCTTTGAGCATATCTACAGCAAATACAAAAGTACCTGCTTTAGAACCTAAGACCCTGAAAGTATTGGTAGCACCTGCATTGCCACTTCCGTAATTACGAATGTCAATGTCAAAAAAGTATTTGCTTACCCAAACCGCTGTCGGAATAGAACCGAGTAAATAAGCCAAAATAATTAAAATAAATTCGTGCATGTATGAATTTAACGTTAAGAATGGACGAAGATAATCTATCAGGAAGACAAATGCAAGGTCGTATTACGATAATATTGCATATAAAGAAAGCCAGTTTTTCTCTTGCTTTTGTCCAACAACGCTAAATCCTAGTGAATTCAGGCATTCGGTCATGGTGGCAAGATCATCTATCAAGATACCGCTTAAGAAAATTTTACCCTTTGGCTTGAGTAATTTCGATAAATGCCCCAAATGTGCAAGTAAGATATTGAGGTTGATATTAGCTAAAATGATATCAAATGGGCCTTGAACCTGTTCGATAGGGGTGTCGGAAATTTGAATGTCGGGACAATTGTTTTGGATACAATTTTCTTTGGCATTCTCTACACTCCAAGGGTCATTGTCGGTTCCGAGTACTTGGGTAGCTCCCTTCTTAGCAGCAAAAATGGCCAAAATGCCTGTTCCACAACCAAAATCAAATACAGATTTATTCGTGAATTCTGCTTCGCACATCCAAGTTATCATCATTTGGGTGGTTTCGTGGTGACCTGTGCCGAAACTCATTTTGGGTGTAATTACCAAATCATAATGCACATCCTCAAAAGGTGGATGAAAGGAAGCCCTAACGCCCACCTCTTGATGTATGCGAATGGGTTCAAAGTTCGATTCCCATTGAGCGTTCCAATTGATATGCGGTAAAATTTCTTTTTCAAAAGGGCCTAAGAGGGCTTGGTATTTAGCCTGAAATTCAACTTCATTAAATATGGCTTCTTCAAAATAAATCGCCACCTCATCTTCAAATTCTTCTTGTCCCAAAATGTCTTCATCATATAAGCAAGCACTGATCAAGGCTTTTTTCTCTGCTGAAGTGTGCTTAAATAAGAGTTTGATATAGTTCATTTAGCGAAAGTAAGGAAATATGTTACGCTTGTGTACATTTGCGCTTTCATTATCTCATGCTCAATCGATATCTTACTTATTTTGATCCCGCAAGGCAAATTGTGGTTTTATGTGCCTTATTGGGTATGACTTTTTTGTTAGGTGCCTTTCTGATTAATTTTTTAAACACAAATATTGTTGGATATAATTCGGAAGCCCTTCAAGCGATGAAGGAGATTCCTATGCATTTAGTCAATAAAATTAAGTTAGTAGAAGTGATTGCTGCGATGGCTATTTTTTTAGTGCCTGGTTTGTTATTTGCTTATTTAGCTTTCCCAGATCCAATTCAATACCTTGGTCTAAAATCAGTTCAGAAAAAACGTCATTTATTGTTGGGCATTTTATTACTGTTGATTGCCTTGCCTTTTTCTACCTTATTAGAACAATGGAATGCGAAAATTCCGATGTTCGAAGACATGATCAAGATGAACGAAAAGTACGAAACAATGGCCACTGCTATGCTAAGCGGAACCAAGCTGTCAGACTTATTCATTAATATCTTAGCCATTTGTGTATTGCCTGCGATGATAGAAGAAATTTTATTCAGGGGGTGCATACAACAAATTTTTGTTCATTTACTCAAAGACAAACCCTGGATTGGATTAATCATTACTGCGGCAATTTTTAGCTTGCTTCATTTTGAGCTCAGTGGATTTTTCCCTCGATTTTTCCTAGGCTTTATGTTGGGTCTTGGTTATTATTTGTCAGGAAGTTTATGGGTATCCATAGCCATGCATATTACCAATAACCTCATTATAGTTTTACTTGCTTATTTAAGTCATACCCATGTAATTGATTTAGATTTGAATCATTTACCTGAAATGAATACTTGGATAGGGCTTTTAAGTTTAGCATTGACAATTGGTGTGGCTTATTGGTTTTTAAAGGATCGTGAGGAATTTCCGATTTATATCATGCATGACGAAGAAATAAAACAACATACAGAGAATGAATAAGCAATGGATTTGTATTTACAAAACAACTAGCAGTTTCGAAGCAGCCGCTGTTCAAGGAAATATAGAAAGTGAAGGCATAGCTTGTGTCATGCTCAACAAACAAGATAGTTCTTATTTGGCTTTTGGCTATATCGAATTGCATGTACTTGCCGAAAACGAAACGCAAGCCAAAGAAATCATCAACTCGTTAAACTCTAATACACAAGCTCCTTCTGATGGCCTTTAATGTACAAACTTTTTTTACTCGTCTTGGCAGCGCGGCTATTTTTTGCGCTATTATGCTCATTGGCTTGCTTACCTATGATTGGGTGTTTATGTTGCTCTTTTTACTCGTGAATATATTG
>JAGNOY010000028.1 GCA_017989935.1 Chitinophagaceae bacterium | reverse complement strand
ATTTAACACGCAACCCTAGCTCTGTGTAACTCTGTGACTTCTCTGTGCAACTCTGTGTCAAATGAAATGCATATACCACAGAGGATCACAGAGGAAATGCAACGCAGAGGGCCACAGAGAATGCTTTTAATTTAACACGCAACCCTAGCTCTCTGTAACTCTGTGACTTCTCTGTGCAACTCTGTGTCAAATTACTTAGGTTTTACACAGAGGATCACAGAGGAAATGCAACGCAGAGGGCCACAGAGAATACTTTTAATTTAACACGCAACCCTAGCTCTGTGTAACTCTGTGACTTCTCTGTGCAACTCTGTGTCAAATTACTTAGGTTTTACACAGAGGTTCACAGAGGAAATGCAACGCAGAGAACCACAGAGGAAATGCAATGCAGAGGGCCACAGAGAATACATAAAGTTAAATTAAAGAATACTGGCTCTGTGTCATACCAATTAAGAAGTACTCAAACTTGAGGTATGCAGTCACTTGTATTGTGGCAGTGATTGTAGCAGAAATCCTACGCGCCTCGCGTAGATTGCCGCGAAAAGCACGTGTGCCACCCTAAGATTGAAACTTTAATTAGAATCTCTTATTTTATTTGCTGTTTAATCCATTCAGTAACTACCACTAAGGCTTTAGGAGAAAAAGTTTCTTCGATTTTTCCATACTCTTCCGGAGAACCTGTTTCGCACTCCTGAAATAGGTGATTCATATTCTCTAACTTCTTGATCGTATAATTTTTATTGCCTCCTTTCTTGAGGGCATTTTCTATAGCACTTAAATTTTCTGTCGGTGGCACTTGAAGATCTTTGGCCCCGTTGATGGCAAGCACAGGGCATTTTACTTTTTGCAAAGTGGGTGCAGGATCATAACTGATAAAATATTGCATCCAAGGGGAAAGTAATTGTTGGGTTTCTGACTCTACTTGTTGCATACGAGACATGCCACCAGCCTCTTCAGTCTTCGGATCATGTACAAGATTTTTTGTGATATAAGCTTTTAGTTTGGCTTCTTTAGATTCTGGATACAGGGGCTCTTCAACTATATTAAAAGCCCCAGTATAAAAGATTTTAGTTTGCTTTAATTCTTCATCCGATTGATGATATGCTTTACCAACTAATTGTTGTTGTAAGAGCAAAATATCTCTTCCTTTAATACCAGTACCTGCCAGCAATACAATAAAAGCAATATCCTTTGAAGATGCCGCAAGCATGGGCGCAATGGTACCACCTTCGCTATGACCAATTAAGCCAATTTGAGTGCTGTCAATTTCGGATCGAGTTTTGAGATATTGAACAACAGCTTGTGCATCTGACGCAAACCCTTTGCTTGTGGCTGTGCTGAATACGCCTTCAGATTCGCCAGTACCTCTATCGTCATATCTAAGTACGCCTATACCTTGACGAACAAGATAATCAGACAACACTAAGAAAGGTTTGTGGCCCATAATTTCTTCATCACGATTTTGAGGTCCACTTCCTGAGATCAAAACTACCACAGGAAATTTTCCTTCTTGTTTAGGTAAGCTCAAGGTGGCTGCTAGTTTAATTTGTGCTTGCACGTTTTCTATTTGAACATCTTCGGTGTAATAAGGATAGGGCTTTTGAGGTTCTTGTGATTTTTGTACGGCAACTTTTTCTATTTTTTCTCTTGAAAGAAGCAGCGGTATATTTTTTCCACCTTGATTGAATATGCCATCAATTTTATTTGACTCTGTTAGCTTACCTGTAAATGTTATTTTAGCACTTTCAAGCGAGAAGCTAAAATCTGGGGCTTTGTAAGTGGTTGAGCTGAGAGGAATTCCACTGGCTTTTTGATCTGGACTATCCATGGTAGAAGAATAGGTATCTCCTGCTTTGCTCACATGTAACACCAATCTTAAGGTTGTGCCCGCACCAAAATCAAGTTGACCATACCAATCACCTGTAATGTCTTGGGCATTGATGATGAAAGAGCAAAGCAAACTAAAAAGAAAGAGTGTAATTTTTTTCATGTCTAAGGGAATAGAATCTAAAGATAGAAAATTTAGTGAAGTAAGGTTTAAAAAGGTAGTTGGATTTGTTTAGGCAAGCAAGCAAATGTTTTTCGATGAAAGGGGCTGAGTCCAAATTCTTTTACAGCCTCACGATGTGAAATTGTAGGATAGCCTTTGTTTTGTTTCCAATTATAGATAGGATATTTTTTATGAAGGGTATGCATAAAATCGTCTCGGTATGTTTTAGCTAAAATGCTTGCAGCGGCTATGGAAGCATATTTGCCATCACCTTTCACTACACAAAGCGATGGTATTTTTTTATAAAGTTTGAATCGGTTTCCATCAATTAAAAGAAAGTTAGGCGTTGTTTTTAATTGTTTGATGGCTAAATGCATGGCTTTAAAGGAAGCTTGTAAAATATTAATTTGATCTATTTCGTGATGGTCTACAAAAGAGACAGCAAATGCAATGGCTTCGGCCTCGATAATTGGCCTGAGTATTTCCCTGTTTTTTTCATTGACTTGTTTAGAATCGTTGAGTAAGGGGTGATAAAAATTTGTCGGCAAAATTACGGAGGCTGCACAAACTGGTCCAGCAATACACCCACGGCCTGCTTCATCGCAACCGGCTTCTATCAAAGAGATATTGTGGTAAGGTAATAGCAAAGTCCGACTAAAGTATAACATTCAAATGAAGTATTATAAGATAAGTGATAAATTATTAGAACCCCATCTTAAATATAATTGATAGGTAAGTATAAAATTCAACGGCGTAATGATGGGCATACGAGATTCGGCGTGTAAATTTGCCCACTTTCATGAATCAGCAAGATAATAAACTCATTGGGCGTTGGCTTTTGTTAGGTGTAATAATGCTTACTATTCAAGTATTGCTTGGAGGCATAACAAGATTAACTGGCTCAGGTCTTTCAATTACAGAATGGAAACCAATCATCGGATTGATTCCACCATTGAACGAAGAAGCTTGGCAAGTGGCCTTTGAAAAGTATCAATCAATTGCTCAATATAAAGTATTGAATACTGATTTTAGTCTGGCAGACTTTAAGTTCATTTTTTTCTGGGAATGGTTTCATCGTAATTGGGCGCATTTCATTGGCTTTGCCTTTATTTTTCCGTTTATTTATTTCATTGCCAAGAAAAAATTCAACAAGGAAATAGTGCCCAAACTAGCTGGACTTTTTATTTTAGGAGTGGGTCAGGGTTTTATTGGAAAAATAATGGTTGAAAGCGGATTGAATGATGAAGACATATATGTGAGTCATATTCGATTGGCAATTCATTTTATCTCAGCCTTAATTCTGATTGTGTTTACGTATTGGTTTGCTTTGGGAAAATTAGTTGATGAAAAGGATAAGATATACAATCCTGCTTTCAAAGGCTTTACATGGGGCACCATTGCTTTACTGGGATTGCAACTAGTATATGGCGCTTTTATGGCTGGATTAAAGGCTGCCACAGTAGCACCCACTTGGCCAAGTATCAATGGTGATTATTTACCTGCAGCCGTTTATAACCAAAGTTGGATCAATCATCCGATTAATATTCATTTTATACATAGAGGACTTGCCTATATAATTTTATTGCTAATACTCATTTGGACCTGGAGGGCTTCAAAATTAGGTGCATCAAGCAGTCTCTTGTTCAGAAAATACCAATTTGTGCCTTTACTCTTTGTGAGTGTGCAAGTTGTGTTAGGCATTTTTGCTGTGTTGTTATCGACTAAATTAGCTCGTAACAGCTTTGGCCCATTTGAATGGATGGCACAATTACATCAACTTATTGCCATGTTCTTGCTCATGTCTTTAGTTTGGGCTGCATTTATATTTTCAAAAGGAAAGTAGTGTTTTCAAACCTTTTTTTAAAGAAACTCGTCTTTTTTAAGATGTTATTCACAACCTTGAGTATTTTTAAGTAATTTCCCTTTTTAAATTTGAGTGCACTATGCAAAAATTTATTTTTACACTAATTCTTGTCTTCGTTTTCATTGGACTTCAAACGAAAATGTTTGCACAACCTGTGCCCCCAAACTGTCCACCATCTTATTCAGCTGGATATAATATCACAGGAGATTCTATTTCTTTTTGTTTGGATGGGGTTAATTTAACAGTCAATGGTTATGCGAGTATTTATGCAACTGATTCGTATGCTGTGAATTCAATACCTTACAATCCCTATCCTTGGGTAGGAGGTAATACCATTATTACAGGAGTTGATGATTGTTGGAGTGGAATTTTGCCGCTTCCTTTTTCCTTTTGTTATTTCGGACAAAAATATAATTCAGTTGTAGTTGGCGCTAATGGTCAAGTAAGTTTTGACATTGTGAACACCCAACCTCCTTTAGTTCCTGGATCTAATCCTTGGAGTTCAAGTGGTTTAGTTGCTCCGAATAGCAATGTAGGAATGAATAATTGCATCATGGCTCCCTATCATGATATTGATCCTAGTGTATTTTATGCTGGATCTATCATTACATGGGATATTTATGGAACTGCTCCATGCCGTTACATGGTTATTTCTTGGGATAGTATCCCCATGTTTAGTTGCAATAATCTGTTAGCCTCTCAGCAAATTGTACTCTTTGAATCGACCTATTTGATTGATATTAATATCAAAAACAAACCACTTTGCTCTACTTGGAATACAGGAACTGCTCATGAAGGTGTACAAAATGCGAATGGAACCGCTGCGTTTATGGTACCTGGTAGAAACGGAACACAATGGACTGCAGCGAATGATAGTTACAGATTTACACCATCAGGTCAAAGTACAGGAAATTTTATTTATTATTGGGTTGATATTCCAACAGGTGATACGATTGCTACTGGTCCTAATTTGAATTATTTTCCTACGCAAAATACGCAAGTAACTGTATTGTGTTCTGCAGTAACAGATTGTGATACTGTTCAGGCTTTTTATGCAGATACTGTGAATGTAATCGTTACAGGGAATGTAGTTGCGGACTTTAGCTATGATGTGCATTTAGGTTGTGATGAAGACACCATCAATTTTACTAATTTGAGTGTGAGTACAGCTGGCGGAACCATTGCTTATCAATGGTATTTTGGAGATTTGTCGGGATCTACAACCAAGGATACTTCTCATATTTACACGACTCAAAATATTTATACTATTACTTTAATAGCAGAGGATAATGGATGTATTGATACTATTCAAAAAGTTGTGGATTTAAATCATCCTATTAACGCTGTATTCTCCGCGTTTGGCAATAAGTCTGATTCATCGTGCCTCGGTACGCCTATGCAGGTAGATGCTTCTATGTCTCAAGTGGCTGCTTACTTAACTTATGATTGGGTTTGGGGCGATGGTAATACAACAACTTCTACTTTTTCTAGTGAGAACCATAATTATGCAAGCCCTGGGATTTATACAATTTCTCTCACTGTAACTGATACTTTGGGCTGCAAGGATACTACCCAAAGAACCATCTTTGTGGATGATGCGCCCTTTGTGTCATTTACTGCATCTAAAGATAATATTTGTGTGGGTGAACCAGTCATGTTTAAGGATAGTGTAGCCCCGGCAACCAAACATATAGAATGGGATTTTGCCGATGGGAAAAGACTTCGTGATGTGCATAATCCTTCACATGCTTGGGATGAATCAGGTTCTTATATTGTGACCTTGACTGGAGAATATGCAATTTGTCCACCTACTAGTGTCACCAAAACAATTACTGTCAATCCTTACCCTGTGTTGAGTTTAGGCCCAGATACAAGTATTTGCCCAGGCATTACTGGTTCATTGGTTCTAAGCGATAAATTGAATCCGAGTGCTTCTTATGCATGGAGTACTGGAGAAACAAGCAACTCTATTACAGTCACTCAGCCTGGACATTATTGGGTAAAAGCAAGCAATGGAGAATGTACTTCTACAGATAGTATTTGGATTAAACGTGATTGTTACCTCAACATTCCGAATTCATTTTCACCGAATGGTGATGGCTTAAATGATTATTTTTTACCAAGAGAAATATTGAGTAGCGGATTAAGCACCTTTAAAATGAATATTTATAATCGTTGGGGCGAAAATATTTTCACTACCACGAAAATTGATGGCAGAGGATGGGATGGAAAATACAATGGTGTATTGCAACCAATGGGCGTGTATGTGTATGTGATTGATGTGGAGTTTATCAATAAAACACGCAAGAATTTCAAAGGGAATGTAACTTTAATGAGGTAGGAATATTTATAAATAACATTCAGAAGTATAATTTTTGAGATCAACAGATGCAGTGAAGAAAATGAAAGTTCATCTGTCTTTGAAATTGTTTCGTTCTAAATAATTCATGCAAAAATCAAATGGAATAATTAATTTTGATTAAGCGTCAATTTCAAAACTATTTCATTGTCAATCTCTACCACTTCACCCTTGTCGTTACCGCTAGCCCAAATCATATCTCCAGCATCTTTAGAGGATGCCATATTAGATAGATACTTAGATATGGGCTGGTTTAGAATTGGGCAATCAGTTTTTACAACGCAATTCTTAAAATTTCATAAAAAATATTACAACGCCATTTGGTTAAAGGTTCATTTATCTGAGTTTGAAGCTGATAAACAACAACAAAAATTACTCAGGCTCAATAATCGATTTCAAGTCAACATAAAGAAATTTGTCTTAAGCGATGCCCAAGAAAACTTATATCAACTGTATAAAACTGGTATAGAATTTCAACCGAGCCAAAGTTTACACAAATTGTTGGCACTGCATGAAGCAAACCAAATATTCAATACTTATCAAGTAGAAATATATGATGGAGATAACTTAATCGCTTGCGGTTACTTTGATTTGGGTCAAGCAAGTGTAGCCGGAATTTGCGCATTTTATCATCCCGAATATAAAAAACACAGTTTGGGTAAATACGTAATTCTGCAAAAAATGCTTCACGCAAAAAACGCTGGTTACGATTTTTTTTATCCAGGTTATTTAGTACCCGAATATGCTCCTTTCGAATATAAACGTAGTTTGAGTAAAACCGCCATGTCTTTCTTTAGCATTTCAACAAATCAATGGTTGCCCATAGACCAACTTGAACAAGAGCCTTGGCCTTTGGAAAAAATGAGGCAGGCCTTGACTATTTTACAAAACGAGTTAGCCATACTCGGTTTAACCACTGAACTCAATCATTATGATTTTTTTGATGCCAAACTCATTCCAGGGTTTCAACAACAAACACTCCTAGATTATCCTGTTGTGTTAATGTCCGCCGATTTCTCTCATACAGATTATCAAGTCAGCTTTGTGTATGATATCCGACTTCAAAAATACCATGCCTTACTCTGTAGTCATGTGTGGTTCAATCCGGAATCACCAAACGACCCTGGTTTTTATGCTGCCACTTTACTCAGACAAGAAGAAATTTTATTCTCCGAACAAGATGTACCCAATTTCTTACTTCATTTTCGCAAACAACTTAACAAATATCCCGCCCATTAAGACTTCATTTGTTGAGCAGCATGAAAAGCCATTTTAAAGAGCTTATCATTCAATAAGCCTGCTTTTTCTCTTGCTGCTTTTTCATTTAAATTTAATTCGAGTAAGCCTGTATAGTATCTAAAACGTGAAGCAAATTCTTCTAAGGTATGATTGTGATTTACCTTATTATCTAAATGTACATGATTAAAGTCACGAACATTTTGACGCAGTTGCTTCGCTTGTTGAAGGAAAGAAAGCGGACTGAGCTCCTCTACACTAAAGCAAGTTGAATCGTCAGCAATCAAGTAAGAAAGCTCTAAGGTGCAAGATGAAAAAATAAGAGGCTCTGCATGTAAATCTATAATGTAAGGTTGATCTTCATTGCTCAAGAGTTTATCACTCACAAGCATTTGTAATTGATCGCCCGATTCATGACTAAAACGAAGCAGGTCATTAAATTTAGAAAAGGTAAATAACAAGGTCGTATTAACCAATTGGTCGTTGATCCGACAGCGGATGTCCATACTTACTAAATCGCTGTCGTCAAAAATAACGCGGCTACTACTAAAGGCTTGAATCTTAAAATCGGCTTTAACAAATGTATTCTTCATATTGCAATTATTTAATTGTCTACAAAGGTTTCTTCGTTGCTGCGTAATGAGTTTACGTAGGTTTAAACTATCTTTACTTTTATACTTTTTCATACCCATATAGACGATGAGAAACAAAAATGCATTAACACGGTACCGATTAATTGACAATCGCATGACAATTCGCCATAAAACAGCCCCTTCTCTACAAGATATTGTGGATTATGTGAGTGATAAAATGGGCACAACCGTATCGGTTTCTATGATACAAAAAGATATTTATGCCATGCGCTACGACGAATCCTTGGGTTTTAATGCCCCGATTGAGTATAGCCAAGCTAAAAAAGGATATGTGTATACAGACCCTGAATATTCTATCAACCACATTCCTGTGTCTGAAGAAGATTTACAAGGACTAGAAATTGCCATTGGAATTTTAGAGCAATTCAAAGAGATTCCTGCCATCAAGTTGTTCGATGATGCTATACAAAAAATTGCTTCATCAGTAAAATTAAGTCGAGAAAAAAGTAGTCAACAACATAGTATATTGCTTTTAGATAGACCCAAACGATATCAAGGCATCGAATTCATGAGTGATATTGTTGAAGCGATTCATCACAAAAATGTATTGAGGGTTAATTACCTACCCTTTACCAGACAAGAAGCAAAAAAACATACCATACACCCTTATTTTATTAAAGAATATCATGGCAGAATGTATTTAATCGGCAAAGATATTCATCCAAGCAAAGAAGCTAAATTTCTCACCTTCGCTTTCGATCGAATGCAAGAAGTGATTTGCATGAACCAAACTTTTGAAGAAGAAGAATTAGATAAAGAAAACTACTTTCAATCTACCATAGGCATTTCTTTGCCTGGCACCAAGCCCGAACATATAGTCTTAGAATTTGATCCTTTACAAGCCAATTACCTCAAGTCACAACCCCTGCATCATTCGCAAAAAATCAATGAAGAAACAAATCAAAAATTAGTGCTCACTGTTGATCTAGTTATCAATTATGAGCTCATTGCCTTGTTACTCAGCTTCGGAGATAAATTAAAAGTGCTTCAACCGAAATCATTGGTGAAACAAATTGCAGAGATCGTGCATCAAGCAAGTTTGCAATACAAATAGTTATTTAATTCATTGGGCGGCACACACGCTTTTGTTCCAAGTCCGCTTCCGATCGGCCATCAAATCTCAAGTAAAATTATATTTTGAGAAGCCTCTCGGATTGCGGGCTTTCCACGACAATCGTTGCCGCAATACATGTAAACCCGAATGTGAGCAACCCATCAATATACTTTGAATTTTAGTTCGAAGCATTATAAAGTTATCACTTCATCACCTACCTTTGCGCTCTAAAATAATTAGGCATGAATCAACAATTTGTAGAAAGAATTGGACAAGAAGTTTCTGAAATTAAAGAAGCTGGTTTATTCAAACAAGAAAGAATTATTAGCACAGAACAAGCTGCCCACATTCAAGCCAATGGAAAACCTGTGTTGAATTTTTGTGCCAACAATTATTTAGGATTATCATCTCACCCAAAAACCGTTGAAGCTGCTCATGAAGCCATCAAACAACGAGGATACGGCATGAGCAGTGTAAGATTTATTTGCGGAACCCAAGATATTCATAAAGAATTAGAAGCTAAAATTTCAAGCTTCCTAGGCACAGAAGATACTATTTTATATTGCGCTGCTTTTGATGCCAATGGAGGTTTGTTCGAACCTTTATTAAACGAACAAGATGCGATTATTTCTGATGAATTAAATCACGCCTCTATCATTGATGGCGTAAGATTGTGTAAGGCCGAACGTCATCGTTACAAACACAATGATATGGCTGAGCTTGAAGAGAAACTGAAAGCCACCCAACATTGTCGAAGCCGCATGATTGCCACAGATAGCGTATTTAGCATGGATGGCACGATTGCTCAATTAGATAAAATTTGTGACTTAGCCGATAAGTATAATGCCATCGTGATGATAGATGAATGTCATTCGAGTGGATTCATGGGAAAGAAAGGCAGAGGCGTACACGAATTATGCGGTGTAATGGATCGAGTAGATATTATCACAGGCACCTTAGGAAAAGCCTTAGGTGGAGCGAATGGTGGATTTACTTCGGGCAGAAAAGAAATTATTGATATGCTTAGACAAAAAAGCAGACCCTATCTTTTTTCGAATACCCTAGCACCAAGTATAGTAGGCGCCTCAATTGCTATCTTAGACATGCTAAGTGAAACAACAGACTTAAGAGATAAGCTAGAAACGAATACTGCTTATTTCAGAGAAAAAATGACTGCTGCAGGTTTTGATATCAAGCCAGGCATACATCCTATCGTACCCATTATGTTGTATGATGCTGTATTAGCTCAAACAATGGCTAGCAGAATGTTAGAAGAAGGCATTTATGTAGTCGGCTTTTTCTTTCCTGTGGTAGCTAAAGGCAATGCCCGTATCCGCGTGCAAATAAGCGCAGGTCATAGTCAAGAAGATTTAGATCAGGCCATTGCAGCCTTCACCAAAGTGGGCAAGGAATTAGGTGTAATCAAATAATAGAACTACGGTCCATAACAAAGCTGTTAGAGTTTCTCCTAATGAAACACAAGCTGTTCGGGATGTTAGCCTTGTTTTAATTAATATGTCATGTATACATACAGATTCAAATCTGTATAATTCTAGGTACGAGATGCGCAGGGCTAACATCTCGAACAGCACCAAGGATTGCCCTCATTAATCGCCAAAGTGGAAAAGTAAACCGCATACATCAGGTATAATCATAATTATTTTTATTTATTTTTAGGCAAACAAATTAATTCTTATAAAATCTATTTTATGCGAAAATTAAGCACGCTTATTTTACTTTGTGTATCATCGATGATATGGGCTCAGCAGTGGAATCCGGTTGGGGTGTTTCCACAAGTGAATGGTTTAAATATTATGTCTGACAAACAAAATCGAATTTATGTTGGCGGCGGATTTCTAAATGCCAATGGGCATCAGTACGTAGCTCAATGGAATGGACAAAATTGGACTGAACTAGGGGGAATAGATGCCTTAGCCGCTAATGGGCAAATTCGTGCCATGTGCCAAGATAATTCAGGTAATATTTATGTTGCTGGGGCCTTTACCAATTCTTCAGGACAACCCTATGTAGCCAAATTTGATGGGCTGGTTTGGTCGGAAGTCAGCGGGTTGAATGCCAACGGATCCATCAATGCTTTGTGCTGTGATAAACAAAATCATATATATGCTGCAGGCGCTTTTCAACTTACTGGCATGAGTTATGTAGCCCACTATAATGGCTCTAGCTGGTCTGCTTTAGGAGGCACTACTTTAGCTGCCAATGACTATATTTTTGCTTTATTAGCAGATAGCTCAGGGAATATATATGCTTCGGGGGATTTTAAAAATGCACAAGGCTTTTGTTATGTGGCAAAATGGGACGGTACAAATTGGAATGAAGTGGGTGGTTTAAATAATTTAAAAGCCAATGCAGGCATCTCCGAATTATGTAAAGATGGTAGTGAACATATTTATGCTGCAGGTGCTTTTACAAATGATAGCAATCGACGATATGTAGCTACCTTTAATGGAACAAGCTGGTCTGCCTTAGGTGGGAATTATAGCTTTCCTGGTTTGGGTGGACAAATTTATGCCCTGCAAACTAATGCAGCTGGAACCATTTTTGCAGCAGGTGGGTTTCACCAGAATAATTTACGTTTCGTTGCTCAATATAAAAATGGCGTATGGTCAGAATTAGGTGGGGCGCAAAGCTTAGGGGCAAACAATTATATTTATGGCATCTGTATTTCTCCGACCCAAGATGTGTATGTAACGGGTGGTTATACCAACCTTGCTGGTGAATTTTATGTAGCAAGATATGGCACACCTACGGCCGTAGAAACAACAGAAATCAGCTCACAAATTACCATAGCTCCGAATCCAGTAAAGGATTTATTGCAAGTGCAAGTCCCTGAATCTTTCAGCGACTATACCATTCGTATGTATACATGTTTTGGACAGCTTCTTTATGAGGCTACTTCAAACACAATGACCACTTGGGTACCTACAAATACTTTGGCTTCTGGTGTATATTATTTATCTGTGTACAATACAAAAAAGAAACTGTGTATTCCGTTTACGAAATAAGGTTTAATGAATCAGACGTACGGAATATGATTGATTCTCATCCTTGACATCATAAGTTTGAAACAAAGTCTACTCAAACTACATAGACTAGTTTATGGTGTCGTTTGAGATAAATTATGTTCTTTGAATTGCTTAAGTAGAAAAGAATAGTCACCATTGAAGAAACAATGCCCGAAGGGTGCGGGGTCCCCGACGATACAGAACTTTTGAATTGAAATGTTCAACGGGGGCAAAAAAAATCGTACATTTATTTTCATGTTTATGATTAAGATTTCTAGCCTATTTTCAAAACAATTTAGAGCTGCTAGTTTGTGTGTTTGTTTGCTATTCAATATGGCTTGTCAGAAATGTCCGGAAACAGACTTAGTAC
>JAGNOY010000313.1 GCA_017989935.1 Chitinophagaceae bacterium | reverse complement strand
TTTTTTTTGGGCGGCACACAGGCTATTCGTTCCAAGTCCTCTCACGCCAAAGCGCGTGATGCGGGCTTTCCACTACTATCCTTGCCGCAATACAAACTAACATTTCATAAAGTGAATTTATTTCTCTGATTCATTTGAATTATCAATCGGAGCTAAAAGAAATGTTGAGCTATCTTTTTGTTTGATTTGAATTGGAGGTTTTGAGGTGCCAGTTTTGCGATTGCCCATGCCAATAAGTTGTTCTTCTTTTTTTGAGGTAGGTTTGACCGCTGTAGCAGGTGGCATTTTCGGAGGTATAGGCGCAGCAGCTTTGGCAATAATCGTGGGTACGTGTTGAATCTTAGTTGCTGTATCTACTTTACTTGCCGCAAAGCCAGCTTTGGGAATGGACTCATCTATGGGATCAGCAGGTGCCGATGCTGAATCGGCTGCGGCCATGCTTGGGGCGGTCATTTCAACGGGTGAAGACGATTGATTATTTGGGGTGCTTTCATTATTGGTAGTGAGTAAAAAAAATGCAGCTACGATACCTATGCCGCAAAGAGAAATGGCGATGCTAAAGGTGCATCCTCTTTTT
This sequence comes from Chitinophagaceae bacterium, assembly GCA_017989935.1. Lineage (GTDB taxonomy): Bacteria > Bacteroidota > Bacteroidia > Chitinophagales > Chitinophagaceae > OLB11. The sequence goes on along the minus strand of JAGNOY010000313.1, from coordinate 2,816 downwards.
TTATTGTTGTCTGAAGGGGGTGTTGTGTTAGGAGGCTGCTCAATGGGTGCAGGCTTTTGTTGAGGTTGATTGTCCATGAAGCCTTGAGGTGCAGTAATTTTTTGTTGATAATGAGATTCGATAGATTGAATGAGTTTTTGTTTTTCTATCGAATAATCTACCGCTTTAATAATGAGTCTGTCTGATAGAAATGCAATTAAGTCGGCGATGTTAGTTCTGATTTGTTTTACATTCTGAAATATTTCGTAGTAATCGCCGATGTCTGTATGTTGTTTTACTAAGGCTTCCCATTCGGTTTCAGTTTTTTCCCAATGAGAGAGATAGGCAGAAATCACAGCAGGTTTATTAAGCTCTAATCCTTCTAATTGAATGGGAAATATTTTTTGGATAAATTCATCAGGGTCTGAATCAGAGCGTTGATAAATTTTGTTTAACTCTGTCATGCAATAGGTACTTTTAAGGTACTTATCGGAAATGCCTACAACAATTAAATTGCCTTTGCCAATTTCGTCGATAAAATCGCTGATAGAGTCTTTATAGGTCATATCTTGTTTGTCACGAACAACTTGGTAGTTTTTGTTTTTGAAGTAGGAAAATAAATCGTCTATAATAATTTCACGATCTTCTTTTGTGGCATCATTCCAAGCATAAGAAAAGTAAATCGATAAGGTTGGCATAATGAAGGTTTATGAATTAAATGTACAATATAAATTCATAGTGAAAGAATTCAGGATAAATATTCTTAGGATGCAACAACAAGCTTGTTTGTTGTAAACATGGTTGTATTGCGGCAACGATAGTAGTGGAAATCCTACGCGCCTCGCGTAGATTGGAACGGATAGCGTGTGTGCCGCCCAATATTATTTCAGTAAATCTAGTATTCGAAACATCGCCAATTTAACTTCTCGAGGAGGGCAAGTATAGCCATGTACAATAAAGGCGAAGCAAGCTTTGTGGCCATCTTTAAGTGTGATATAACCTGCATAGGATCTTGTGCCTCCGATATAACCACTTTTCATGTTGAGCCCATTGATGCTTGGTAAACTTTCGTAGAAGGTAGGAAAGAATTTTTCTGTAGTATATAGTTGTAAAAGCTGAGCGAGTATGCCTGTGGTGATTTTATTTTCGGGCGCTAAGCCACAACCATCTTTGAGTTTGATAAGCGATGTATTGATGCCTTTGCTTTTTGCATAACGAACCATGGATGCAATGCCCATAGTCCAATTTCCTTGTTTGAATTGTTTCACGGCTAAGGTTTTGCAAAGTGCTTCGGCATATAAATTCAAACTTTTTTGGTTGCACCAATATACAAGTTTAGATAAAGGCGGGGAGCGTAAAACTGTAACATTGATTTCTTTGGTTTGAATTGAAGTGTCAAGTGGGATGAAAGCAAGCTCTTTTTTTAAATAAGTTTCGAGTTCTGTTTTAAAATCGAGGTCGGGATGTAAGCGCGCGAGTTGCATGCTTTGGGATTTTTCTTTATTGGTGAGATGACCTCGAATGACGTATTGACAAGCTTTATTTTTTTCAACAAAAGCAAAGGCCTCTTCAGTCGTTGTGCTATCTTTATGTGTGAGTTCGATACAAAAATTTGTATTGTTATTATATCCTGCGGAATTAGATTTTACTTCAAAAGAATTTTTAGTAGGTGTAAGTTCAATATCGAATTTGTTTTCTTTCCAATTGAGCGGATAAATGCCCGCACCATAATAGTTGCCGATGTCTTCATCGAGCCATCCGGTGTTAATGGCTTCGTCTGTAAATAATGAATTGTCTATACGAATTTTGCCTTTAAATTGTTGTATACCTAGTTTTTTAAGTCCATCTGAAATTTGTTTTTTAATAAGTTCAGGTTTGGTGTCGTTAAATCGATCTGAGCCTAAACTTGGATCGCCGCTTCCGTAAATAATAAGTTCGCCAATAGCAGTATGTTTTTGAATAAGGCCTTTAAAGGTGACCTTAGTTTGAAAGCAAAAATTTTCACCTAACACAAGTAAAGCTGTAGCCGTTGTAAATGTTTTAAGCGTGGATGCAGGTGCTAAAGGGATGTCTTTATTTTTATCGTAGAGAATTTTTCCACTTTGTTGATCGATGAGTGTGAAGCTGATATTTGCTTGCGTATAATTTTTGTCTTTATGTAAAGTTTCTAATGCCATGTTTACTTGTTGAATGGGCGTTTGAGCTTGTAGCTCACTTGTAAACATTAAACACAGAATAAAAAAAATAATTTTCGACATAAGTAAATTACGATGTTAGATAGATGGAAGGCAAATATATAGCAAGGCGTAGTTTTAATATGAATGTTTCAAGTTGTTATTTTATTGGCTGCTTTGTTGAGTATTTGATAAACCATGCAATTAGCTTTTTGTTAGAATGCAACGCATACAATACCGATTAAATTTATCAATGGTCTAAACCTATAAGAAGCCATACATTTAGGTTCTCAGTATTTATCACTTCAACACTCAAAGAGTCTATGGTCTACTTATAGTTGGATTTGGTGTAACTCATGCATGAGAAGTATTTGTTATTGTTAAACCATTGTCTCTAATTTAAACCAAACAAAAAAACCTTAAAGTATTATACTCTAAGGTTTTTATTTCCAATTCAAAAAAACTAGATGTTAGTGTTCATTAGATTTTCTTAATTCGTGATACTAATTGAGAAATCTCAAATGAGGAGTCAAAGCAGTAAGTTATAGTTCTTTAGAAATTTCAAGGGCTTTAGATTTAGAAAAATAAATATTAGCACCGAAAGTGATGCTCAATGCTGCACGTGCTTGAGCAGATCCCATTCCAGTATTGAATACATAACGA
>JAGNOY010000312.1 GCA_017989935.1 Chitinophagaceae bacterium | reverse complement strand
GTAAATTCTACATCCTTAGAAATTAGATACCTTGTGTTAATTTTTTTTATAATCAATGAAAGGTCTTCTTTGGAGAGTAAACTCGGTGTACCACCGCCAACATAGATTGTCTCAATCAATTCATTGCCCAAATAATTTTCACGCAAGTCTACTTCATGCAATAAGGCTTCTATAAAATCGTTTTTTGATTTCATTGAAGTTGAAAAATGAAAATTACAATAATGACAAGCTTGCTTGCAAAACGGAATATGAATATAAATACCTGCCATAGAAAGAATCGTTGTAAAAGTAGTTTCTTTGTAGAAGATTCAAATCAAAACATGCTAATATCTGATGCCAAGTTTTATGCTACGTAAATTCATCGTGTATGGCTTATTGCTGCTAGGCACACAGTTTAGTTCGCTCGGACAAGGCTATCAAATTATGTTGCATGGAGCCTCACAAGATTCACTTTCTAAGATATTCAATTTTTCATCTTCTTGCACAGATATTCCTGCCTGCGAAGAAACACTCCGTTCTATAAAATCACAGTGTATTCAACAAGGATATTTAGCCGCCTCAATTGATAGTTTCACAGTTATAGATACACAATTGATAGCACATATATTTTTAGGCGACAAATATACCTGGGCAGAATTGCGTAATATCAATATTCCTACATCCTTATTTCAATTGGCACGAATTGATGAAGATGATTTTTTAGGTCAAGTGGTGAAGGCAGAAAAATTATTTCCTTACTACGAAAAAATAATTCGATACTGCGAAGAAAACGGTTTTCCCTTTGCTTCGATTTCATTAGATAGTGTAATTAGCCAACAAGGAAAATTACGCGCCGGATTAATACTCAATAAGGGTCCTTATGTAAAAATAGATAGTATTGTTTTTAACGAAGATGCTAAAATTTCAAGGAATTATATGCTTCACTATTTAGGTTTAAAACAAGGAATGAGTTATCAAGAAAGCAAGGTAAAAATTATTAGTAAAAAAATAAACGAATTACCCTTTATTTCCGAAGCCTATCCTTGGAAAATGGTATTTACAAGTGCAAAAAATACCTTGAATATTGCTGTGAAAAACAAATCGGCCAATCGTGCAGATATTCTCATTGGGCTTCAACCTACTAATGCAGAAACGGGTGGAAAGTTTCTTTTGACTGGCGATGTAAAAATGGCTTTTGTGAATGCATTAGGACAAGGAGAATCTCTTTCTCTCAACTGGCAAAATCTTCAATACAAATCGCCACGTTACAATTTACTGATACAATATCCTTATCTATTAAATTCGCCTATAGGATTATCCGCAAAATTTGATTTTTATAAGAAGGATACAACCTTCAAAACTGTCAATGGCGAACTTGGTTTGATTTACCAATTGAATGCGAACGATCAACTAAAAGTCTATTACGAAATTGCAAGCAATAGATTAAACTCTATCAATACTGCCCAACTAAAATCAACAAGAAAATTACCAGACAACGCGGATGTCAACTATCGTACGGTAGGTTTTGAAACGCTATTCAGTAGAGTAGATTATAAACTCAATCCTAGAAAAGGATTCAGAACTTTATTAAATATCGGGGTCTCTTTTAGAACATTTATTCGTAACACACAAGTCGAACAAACTATAGACCCCATACTCAATATCCCTTTTACATATCTCTATGATAGTTTAGGTAAAAAGTCTTACAAATACACACTTCGCGGGGAACTTGCATACTTTATTCCACTAGCCAAACGAGTTGTTTTCTCTACACAATATAAAGGCGGCTATACGTTCAGTACTAACCCCCTCTTTAAAAATGAATTATTTCAAATAGGCGGGTTTCGTTTACTCAGAGGCTTCGACGAAGGAAGTATTTTCGTGAATCAATATCATATCCTTACCCTTGAACCAAGATATTTACTTTCGCAAAATTCGTACTTCTTTTTGTTTAGCGATCTAGGGGTGATTCAATCAAAATTTGCAAATACATTCATTCGAGATAAGCCTTACTCTTTGGGGTTAGGGATGACCTTCGAAACTAAAGCCGGCTTGTTTAATATTAGTTACGGATTGGGTGCCAGAGATGACCAATCGTTTAAATTTAGGAATGCAAAAATTCATTTCGGGTATATTAATTATTTTTAGGGCGTGCCCCCAGTCTTGTTTTTAAGAACAAGACTGGCGTCGGGTGCTTTGCTACAATCTGCCGAGAATATCTATCACGATCATTTATGTTGATAGAATCGGCAGGATTTTCGCTTCGCCCCCTCACGCGGCTTTCGTTCCCAAAGTTGTTGAAGGCCTTAAATTTAATACCCATATTTCCCCTTCCATCGAGCTTGTAGAAATTTTTTAATTTCAACTTCTCTAGCATTATCGCCAGGCTGATAAATTGTTTTATTTTCTAATCCTGAAGGTAAAAATTCTTGGCCAGCAAATTGATTTGGACTATGATGATCATACTTGTAATTCTCTCCATAACCAATATTTTTCATCAGTTTGGTTGGCGCATTTCTTAAATGTAAAGGCACCGACAAATCTCCTTGTTGACGAACTAAATCTAAGGCAGTTTCTATAGCCATATAAGAGGCATTGCTTTTTACTGAAGTAGCTAAGTAAATGGCACATTGCGATAAAATGATTCTTGATTCGGGATAACCAATTTTATGCACCGCATCAAAACAATTGTTTGCAATCAACAAAGCATTCGGATTGGCATTGCCAATATCTTCACTTGAAAAAATAAGCATCCGTCGGGCAATAAATAATAAATCTTCACCGCCCTCTATCATTCTTGCCATCCAATACAAAGCGCCATTCGGATCGCTCCCGCGCATGCTTTTTATAAAAGCAGAAATGATATCATAATGCTGTTCGCCCTGCTTATCATACAAAGCCACACGTTTCTGTGCTGTTTGCACCACCAGTTCATTTGTCAAAATAATCTTCTCTTGTTTAGCATAAGCCTGAACAACCAATTCCAGTAAATTAAGAAGCTTACGTGCGTCACCACTTGAAATTTCAAGCAAGGCTTCGTATTCTTTAATCTCAATTTTCAGTTGTTTTAATTGTTCATCATGCAACAAAGCCGAATTCACTAACCCGATTAAATCTTCTTGCTGAAGAGGTTTCAAAATATAAACTTGACAACGACTGAGCAGTGCACTATTTACTTCGAAGGAAGGATTTTCAGTAGTTGCTCCAATTAAAGTGATGATTCCTTTTTCTACAGCTCCCAGCAGTGCATCTTGTTGGCCTTTATTGAAACGATGTATTTCATCTATAAATAATATTAACCCTGTTTCTGCTTTAGCTTTTTCAATGACTTCTCGTATATCTTTTACACCACTTGAAATGGCACTTAAAGTATAAAATGGTACTTCTAAGGTATGGGCTATAATATTTGCAATGGTTGTTTTGCCAACACC
>JAGNOY010000311.1 GCA_017989935.1 Chitinophagaceae bacterium | reverse complement strand
TGCTTTATTTCAAGTACGAGATGCGCAAGGCTAACATCTCGAACAGCCTTGCATGTATAAAGTAATATTAAAATGAATGAGATCAAGAATGAATGATGGTGCTTGTATTGCGGCAACGATTGCAGTAGAAAGCCCGCATACCGAGAGGCTTCTCAAAATTTTATATGATACGACTCATGATAGCCGATTCGGTAGAGGACTTGGAACGGAAAGCGTGTGTGCCGCCCAAATTATTTTAAAACCATTTCAATAGAGTTTAATTCCTTCTTAATCCTTAGGCTCCCACAACTGAATTTTATTTCCTTCGAGATCTAAAATATGGACAAACTTGCCATAATCAAATGATTCTATATTGTCGACTATGGTAACATTTTCTTTTCTTAATTCTTCAACTAAGGCTTCTAAATTTTCGACTCGATAATTAATCATAAAGTCCTTTGTTGAAGGTTCGAAATATTTGGTAGTCTCGTTAAAAGGATTCCATTGGGTGACTCCTTTTTTGGTGCTATCCTCCAATTCGCGCCATTCGAAACTTGTTCCATAAGGCGTGGTATCAAATCCAAGATGGGTTTTATACCATTCATTCGTTGCTTTGGGATCTTTACATTTAAAAAAAATGCCACCAATGCCAGTTACTTTTTTCATATGTGTATGGGCTGTTTTATTGTTAGAAATTATTGTATTAAATGCATAACCTAATAAAAATGACGAAGCAATAAGTATGGTAGTTAAGATTGTTCGTTTCATTATTGACGCGATTAGGTTTTTAAAAATAATTGTTTTGTTTTAAAACTTAAACTTATGTCATGATTTTTTTGCGCAATGCATGACTTTGTCAAACTTCTTCAACAAAAAAAACAACAAGCCCTAAATAGCCGCATAAAGATTAACGTCCCCAACCAAGCCAATCATTGGCATTGGCAGCTAGCATTAATCCAAGCAAAATCACCATGCCTGCCACCTGTGCATATTCCATTACCTTTTCATTTGGCTTGCGTCTTGTAATTATTTCATACAAAGTAAATACCACATGCCCTCCGTCTAAAGCTGGAATAGGTAATAGATTCATGAAAGCCAATATGATAGAAAGCAAGGCTGTCATACTCCAAAATGATTCCCAATCCCATACACCAGGAAAGGCATTGGCCATGGCTTTAAAACCACCGAGCCCTTTATAGGCACCTGTTCTGGTATTAAATATCAATCTAAACTGATCGATATAAGAAGCTAGTTTGCTTTTGGTTAATGCATAACCAGCAGGGATACATTCGAGTAGGTTATAGTTTTTGTGAACTTGTTTGATATAACCCAAACTATCCATCACATCAAAATCGCCTACTATTGGAATTCCGAGTCTCATATCATCCATCAAATCGACAAGTATAGTAGATTCAACGCCCTTATGTTCGAGCCCTACGTTTACTTCTGTTAACATAGGTCTGATTCTAAACTGTAACCTATCGACCCATTGAATATTAAAATCTATTGAGTCTGGAACTATCGACAATAAAGTAGAACGTATTTCATCATAATACTGAATAGGATGTCCATTGATAGATTTAATGATATCGCCTTCTAATCCCCCAAAATGCCTGAAGTTTGAACTGTCTGGTCCAAATTTTCCAACAATTGCAGGAACACGTGGCATAATCATCATGCCTTTCTTTTTATTTTCGATTAAATCTCCGATCAAACTTTCTGGGAAGTTCAAGGTAATTTCTTTCCCATCTCTTCTCACCACTGCGCTTCTGCTTGTGAACACACGATAGGTGGCATCATTAAAATACTCTAAGGGTTCTCCGTCGGTAGAAATTATTTGATCGCCAGGTTTTAACCCAATTTTGAACAATAAACTATCTTGAAATGCAATACCATATTTAAGACTACTCATAGGGATTTTTGTATCGCCCCATACAAATAAAACCATTGCATAAATTAAAATCGCTAATAGCACATTCACTATGATACCACCTAACATGATAATTAATCGTTGCCAAGCTGGCTTGCTTCTGAACTCCCAAGGTTTAGGTTCTTCATTCATGGCTTCTTTGTCCATGCTTTCATCTATCATACCAGAAATTTTCACATAGCCTCCTAATGGAAGCCAGCCAATTCCATATTCTGTATCATTTATTTTTTTCTTGAATAATGAAAACCAAGGATCAAAAAATAAATAAAATTTTTCTACACGACAGCCAAACCATCTTGCCGTGATAAAATGCCCAAATTCATGTAAGATGACCAAAATACTTAATGATAAAAGTAATTGACCCGCTTTCACACCCACTACACCCCATTCTATTTGTAATAAATTCATATGTTGTTACTTAATTAAAGAAGTTGCAAGCAACCTGGTTTCAGTATTGCTTTGTATATAATCGTTTAAAGTTGGTTTTTCGATAAAAGTAATTTTTTCTAAGCACGCTTCTATGATATCACTCATTTCGAGGAACCCTAATTTATTTTTCAAAAAAGCTTCCACCACCACTTCGTTGGCAGCATTTAATACACATGGTGAATTCCCTCCTTTGAACATAGCATCAGAAGCTAAGGCCAGATTTCTAAAGGTTTTTGTATCAGCTGCTTCAAAAGTAAGAGACGCAAAATTTTTGAATTGAAATCTTTTAAAATCATTCGGAATTCTATGCGGAAAACCTAAGGCATATTGAATTGGTAATTTCATATCTGGCAAGCCGAGTTGTGCTTTCAAACTGCCATCTTCGAATTGCACTAAAGAATGAATGATAGATTGCGGATGAACAACGACTTCAATTTGTTCATTCTTTAATCCAAACAACCATTTTGCTTCTATCATTTCTAAGCCTTTATTCATCAAGCTTGCAGAATCGATGCTAATTTTAGCACCCATCACCCAATTGGGATGAGCAAGTGCATGATCCTTTTTGACATTAATTAAAAAGTTAGGCTTTTTACCTAAAAACGGACCTCCTGAGGCCGTTAAAATAATTTTTTCGATGGGGTTATGCGCTTCACCTACCAGACATTGAAAAATGGCAGAGTGTTCACTATCCACAGGAATAATAGTTCCTTTCTTTTCTTGTAGCACTTGGGTTACTAAATCACCAGCAACAACCAAGGTTTCTTTGTTGGCTAGTGCGACAGTTTTTCCTTGTTCTAAGGCGGCTAAGGTCGAAGACAACCCTGCATATCCGACAATGGCAGCCAACAAAATATCGTAAGTGTCACTTGCGGCAATTTCAATAAGAGATTTTTCTCCTGCAAATACTTTGATAGGATGACCACTTAATGCCTCTTTGACTTTTTCATAATTCTTTTCTTCAGTGACGATTACCAAATTAGGTTGATAAGTCAGGGCTTGTTGAATTAATAAGTCGGCATTGTTATGCGCTGAAATTACTTCTAAAGAAAATAAATCTGTGTTGGCATTGATTACTTC
>JAGNOY010000027.1 GCA_017989935.1 Chitinophagaceae bacterium | reverse complement strand
ATCGAAAGCCCTAAGTCAGATATCGATGGAAGCCAAGTAGGCAAAGTGTTCTGGGAAGAACGCAACTTACAAAGAATCGCTTCTTATTGCAACCGCGATGTGGTCACTGTGGCTCAAATTCTGATGCGCCTTCATACACTCCCTTTAATTCCCGAGACTCATATCCATTTTTTAGAAGATATCGAGACTAACATCCCTGCATAAATTGTATCATTGCATCTTGAAGTCAAGTTCGCAAAAAAGTTCTTTCTTGTTTATGAATTGATATTGGGCGTGCCCCGCTGGGTCGGGCTGTTCGCTGCAATCCATCTCGTTTTGAAGAACGAGATGGGATTTCCGCTACCATCCCTCACGCAGTCAAGTCATGTAAAGTATCCTAAGCAACCTTTTATTCAATTTTATGTAGCCCTTATGAAAGCAGTCAATGATATTTTAAAGGAAATCAACAATCGTCAATTCAAACCTGTATATGTTTTTGATGGCGAAGAAGCTTATTATATCGATCAACTTACTCATGCCTTCGAAAATCATGCCCTCGAGCCTCATGAAAAAGATTTTAACCAAAGTGTTTTTTATGGCAAAGATGCCGATTGGACAGATGTGGTCAACGAATGTAGAAGCTATCCTGCCTTCTCTCAAAGAAGACTCGTAATTCTCAAAGAGGCGGCTCAAATGAAAAAAATCACAGAGCTTGAAGCCTATATTACAAACCCCTCTAAAGACACCATTCTAGTCATTGCGTATAAGCATAAAAAACTTGATGGCAGAACTTCTTTATATCGTTCCATTAAAAAACATGCCGATTACCACACCTTCGAAAAAATAAAAGAATACCAACTTACTGATTGGATTTTAAATTATTGCATCACCAAAAATCTTAAAATCAATCAACGGAATGCAGAATTACTAGGTATCTATCTAGGCAACGACTTGCAAAAAATTGTCAATGAGCTAGAAAAAGTGATGCTTAACATTCAGCCAGGTGAAGAAATCACTGAAGAACTTATCGAAAAATATATTGGCATTAGTAAAGACTATAACGTATTTCAGTATCCCACAGCTGTTTTAGAAAGAAATGGAGAAAAAGCATTTAAGGTAGTGAATTATTTTTTGGCCAATCCTAAAGATGCCCCTATGGTGGTAGTTACAGCCACACTTTATGGCCAATTTTGCAAACTCTATCAATACCATTACGCAAAAAGTTTAGGCCAAAAAGAAATAGCTGCCGCTTTAAAAATCGGCCCCTATTTTGTAAAAGATTACGAACAGGCTTCACGAAAATATTCACTGGCTCAAACCAACAAAGCCATTCATCTAATTCATGAATACAATTTGAAAGCCATCGGAATTGATGTTGCGCACAATGACCTATCTTTACTGAAAGAATTAACTGCTAAATTATTGGTGTTATGATTAAAAAAATCTTGCTTTTAAGTGTCTGTGTATTTTTTGCACTCCTCATGTTTGGAAAAAAGAAATACCCCAAACGCACTAAACAAAAAATCGAACACCTTACAGTACAGAGTAGCTATTATTCTTGGCGTAGCCGAGGTATTGGACCAATTGGTAATGTATATGAGTTTAATATTACCACACTCTTCGATCAAATTATTCTCGATTCGGTTTGGTTTGGTAATACACCAGTGCCTTGTGATGTGTTTAATATGAGCACTACTTATCGTGTAGACACAGCGATCAAAAAAGGAAGCTATCAAATTAAGGCCAACAAAAACTTATATCGTTATTTCAATCATATGATTGATTCTAGTGAGCGAGCAAAATCTTTTGTAGAGCCGTTTCCCTTCCAAGGAGAAGCCGTAATTTGTTATAAATACAAAGGTAAACGCTATTATAAAATAATATATACGGCCGAAAATCGTCCTGACAAACAAATGCGCCAGTAAGAACTCATTTTTACAGTCTTCTCTAAGCCTTAGCTTGATTTAATTTGTTGACATAGTTCAATAAGCACCCCGTTCGTATCCTTAGGATGCAGAAAACATACGAGTTTTTGATCTGCTCCGTTTTTAGGCGTTTCATTCAATAGTTTAAAACCTTCTTTTCGCATTCTCTCCATTTCCGCATAAATATCCTCCACCTCAAAAGCAAGGTGATGAATTCCTTCGCCCTTTTTTTCGATAAACTTAGCTATAACACCATCCTCTGTTGAGCTTTCTAACAGCTCAATTTTGGTACTTCCTTCAAATTTATTGGCCTGCGACAATTGAAAAAACGCCGTATTCACGTGTTCGCTCTCTACAGACTCAGTTTTATAACAAGTTGTATTTAATAACTTTTCAAATAAAGGAACTGAAACTTTCAATGATTTAACAGCAATGCCAATATGCTCTAGATTCTTCATGAGCCAAAACTAAAATAAGATTTTTAAAATGCCACTATAAAATAAAACTATAGACTAATTCACAGAATAACAATCAAATCTGATTTTGACTCACTTTTCTAAAATATATTTGCATCCTTAACAAAACAAAACATTAGGTATGAATTTCCCCATATATTTAGATAATAATGCCACTACACCCTGCGATCCGCGAGTTGTAGACGCTATGATTCCTTATTTTACGCAAAACTTTGGGAATGCAGCAAGCAGAAACCATTCCTTTGGTTGGGTCGCCGAAGAAGCTGTCGATTATGCTCGCGAACAAATTGCTCGATTAATTGGTGCAGATCCTAAAGAAATCATTTTAACTTCTGGTGCAACTGAAGCAGATAATTTGGCCATTAAAGGTGTTTTTGAAATGTATGCTTCTAAAGGGAATCATATCATTACAACTACTATCGAGCACAAAGCGGTATTAGACACTTGCAAGCATTTAGAAAAACAAGGGGCCGAAGTAACTTATTTAGAGGTAGGCGCAGATGGGATGATTAATCTTCAAGAGCTCGAAAAAGCGATTACTCCCAAAACCATCCTTATTTCTATTATGTATGCCAACAATGAAATTGGTACCATAAACCCCATGAAGGAAATATCACTGATTGCTAAAAAACATGGGGTACTTTTAATGAGTGATGCAGTGCAAGCCGTTGGAAAAATTCCAGTAGACGTAAACAAAGACGGTATCGACTTGATGGCGTTTACGGGTCACAAAATGTACGGCCCTAAGGGTGTAGGTGCGCTTTATGTACGTCGAAAAAATCCACGTGTAAAAGTGACAGCCCAAATGGACGGCGGTGGACATGAAAGAGGCATGAGAAGTGGCACTTTAAATGTACCAGGCATAGTAGGCTTTGGAAAAGCTTGTGAGATTTGTATGAATGAAATGGAAGCTGACACTGCTAGAATCACTAAATTAAGAGACCGCCTAGAAACTGGTTTAATGCAGGTTGAAGAAAGCTACTTAAATGGACATAAAACCAACAGATTGCCCCACGTTGCTAATATTTCTTTTAAACATGTAGAAGGCGAAGGATTGTTGATGGGTATTAATAAAAATATTGCCTTAAGTAGTGGAAGTGCATGTACTTCAGCCTCTCTAGAACCATCGTATGTACTAAAAGCCTTGGGACTTGGCGACGATTTAGCTCATAGCTCACTTCGATTTGGTCTAAGTAGATTTACTACTGAAGAAGAGGTCGATTATACCATCAAAGCAGTTACAGATACTGTAAATAAACTCCGTGAAATGAGCCCTTTATGGGAAATGTATAAAGAAGGCATAGATCTCGATTCAATTGAATGGGCAGCTCATTAAGTGAAATAATATTTATTTGTTTAGATTGAAATATGTCGTTTATCACCTACATTTTCATCTAACTCAAAAGGAATCAATCCTTAATATAATAATAAAATTAAGGATTGTTGCAAACAATCACTTTTCAAGCTTATTTTTGTGCTCCAATGAAAAAAATCGGATTGCTTGTAGCTTTCATGTTTCAAGGTGTATTGTTGTTTAGCCAAAACAACAATATCTATTTTGATTCATGGAAAAGTCTTAAAAGGTCAAGTGCTGAAACTTTTGAAGATTTAGTACAAGTCCGCAAACGACCTATTCCTGAGATTAGAGTGTACGGAGGTAATGATTATGAGATACTCACCAACACAGAAAACATTACCACCAAAACAATACGAACAAGTATTTTTGCAATTCGCTCTCGAGACTCGTTATTTCTAAATGGTGAAAAATTAAAACTTGCTCCCTTTTATTGTAAAGTACTTTTAGAAGGAAATTACATGGTTTTCCAAGGCAGTATCACTAAAAAAGAACAAGATCACTATGATGAAATAACTGCAATTTATGGGGCGAGTGGTGGCTTTGAGGCTAGGTTTATTGCCGAAACTAACGAAAAAAGGCATTTATATTACCTAAATATGAGTCAAAAGAAGCCCAAACCTATTTTGTTAGACAGATTTCAAATGAGAAAACTTCTAGAAAATAAAGAAAGTTTGATTGAACAATATAACAAAGAAAAAGACTTAGACAATTTACAAGTCATCTTGCGTTATGTTCAGAGACTTAATGAAATTGATAAAACTAAAAAATAGTTTTATTTCATTTACAAGCCTTAAACAAAATCTTTAAGGCTCAGCTAATTCAAATCCAACAAAACTTCTATCTTTGGTAGAATAAAAAAAAATTATGAAAAAAATCATAGCCTTCATTCTATTGATATGTATCAATTTTACTATTTCTTACGCACAATACGAAAACACAAAAATAGAAGTAGGTCAAAAGGCTCCAGATTTAGCATTTGAAAATCCTCAAGGCGAAATCATTACTTTATCTGAAATCAATTCAAAAAGAGTTATTCTACTTGATTTTTGGGCAAGTTGGTGCGGTCCTTGCAGAATGTCAAATCCTAAATTGGTAGAATTTTACCAGAAATACAGCAGCAAAAAATTTAAGAAAGCCAAAAAAGGGTTCACCATTGTAAGTGTGTCATTAGATAAATCTAAAGAGCCTTGGATCCAAGCCATTGAAAAAGATAAATTGGTTTGGCCCTATCACATGAGCGACCTAGGCGGATGGCAAAGCAAAGGTGCCGCAATTTATGGCGTTCAATTTGTGCCTCAGGCTTTTTTAATTGACGCTGATGGTATTATTCTTGGCAAATACCAACATGCTGAAGATTGCGAAAAAGATCTAGAGAAATTAATGATCAAATAATGTCTGAGTTGGATTCAAAAAAACTGATCATCATTACAGCCCCTTCTGGCTCAGGCAAGTCAAGTATTGTTTCATATTTACTAGAAAAATACCCTTTCCTATCTTTCTCAATCAGTGCATGCACACGAAACCCTAGACCAAATGAACAAAATGGTGTTCATTATTATTTTCTTAGCTTAGATTCATTTGAAACTAAAATTAAGCAAGACGCGTTTGCTGAATATGAAATGGTTTATCCAGGAAAATATTACGGTACCTTAAAATCTGAACTTGAAAAAGCATGGGCAATTCAAAAAACACCCATTGCTGATATCGATGTTAAAGGTGCTCTCAGACTAATTCAATATTATGGATCTAATTCATTGAGCCTGTTTATAAAAACACCTACGTTGGAAATTTTAAGAACAAGATTGTTAGCACGTGGCACAGAGACTGCCATCTCTTTAGAAGAAAGACTTCATAAGGCTGAAGAAGAATTATCTTACGCTTCTTACTTTAATCACCAAATCATAAATGATCAGTTAGAGACTGCATGTAAGGAAGTTGAAGAAAAAATTCTTGCTTTTCTTCATAAAACAATCTAAATCAACACCACAATATCATCTCATGTTAACAACAGTTGTTTATATCCTAATTTGTTTAGTGTTTATTGGCTTTTTTGCTGGTATTGAAATTGCCTTTGTCAGTGCCAATAAACTCAATATCGAACTTAAACGCAAACAAGGCTCCTATGCAGGAAAGGTGCTATCTAGATTTATGGAGAACCCTGCAACCTTCATTGGAACTAGCCTTGTAGGAATTAATATCTTTTTAGTATTGTATGGCTTACTAATGACCGAAGTAACTGATGTATTTTTCGATTTGATTCAATTACATAATGCCTATTTGAGGCTTTTTCTTGATACAATTATTGCTACCCTAATTGTATTAATCATAGGTGAATTTATCCCAAAAGCAATTTTTAGATCTAAACCAGAATCTACCTTAACCTTTCTGACAGTACCCATACAAATTTGCTATTATTTGCTTTATCCAATTGCAAAACTCTTTGTACAGATTTCTGAATTCATTTTAAAGTATTTGTTTAATGTGCGAATTACAGAAGAAAAAACAATTTATTCTAGAATAGATTTAGAACAATTTGTAAAACAAATGCGCACAGGACAAGACAGTGAATCACAAGATGTAAATACAGAATTATTTGAAAATGCTTTGTATCTTTCTCAAATAAAAATTAGAGAATGTTTAATTCCGCGAAATGAAATCGAAGCCATCAATATGCTGACCAGTATGGAGGAAGTAAGGAAAATTTTTATAGAAACAAAACGTTCAAAAATTATTGTATACCAAGATTCAATCGATAATATAGTCGGCTATCTACATCATATCGATGCATTAAAAAAACCGCAAGACATTCAGACAGTATTGCATAGCATCCCTGCTGTACCAGAAGCCATGAATGCGTTGGACCTGTTGAATCGTTTTACCAAAGAAAGAAAAAGTATAGCTTGGGTCATTGATGAGTTTGGAGGCACTGCAGGTATAGTAACTATGGAAGATGTGCTTGAAGAGATATTTGGAGAAATTCATGACGAATATGATGAGGAAGAGTATGTAGACAAACAACTTGCTGCCAATGAATATATATTCTCTGGCAGACTTGAAATAGATTACATCAATGAAAAATATGGATTAGACTTGCCTGATCAAGACGCTGAAACCATCTCGGGTTATATTATTGCTAATCATGAATCTATCCCAACACAAAAAGAAAGAATCATACTTGGAAATTATGAATTTACTATGCTATTAGTTTCTGATACACGAATAGAAACTGTCAAGGTAAAATCACTTCAGCCTAAAAAGAGTAAGTAATATGAAGGCCATGATCTTAGCAGCAGGTTTAGGAACAAGACTTAAACCATTTACAGACAATCATCCTAAAGCCTTGGCTGTTGTAAATCATAAAACCATTCTACAAAGAAATATAGAATATCTCAAGTCTTATGGTATAAATGATTTTATCATCAATGTGCATCATTTTGCGGATCAAATTCAATCTTTTATTCAACAATATCCGAAAGATGGAATTCGTATTCAAATTTCTGACGAAAGCAGTGAAGTGTTAGAAACGGGAGGAGGACTTAAAAAAGCTGCTTGGTTTTTTAATGACAATCAACCCTTTGTATTGATGAATGTTGATATACTTACAGACTTGCCGCTTGATCAAATGCTTGCTTTTCACGCTCAACATAAACCATTAGCTACGTTGGCAGTCAGCCAGCGAAATAGCTCTCGATGTTTTTTATTCAACAAGAATCAAGAATTATGTGGTTGGAGAAACAAAAACACCGAAGAGGAAAAAATCAGTCGTAAAGAATTCCCACTCTATGAATTTGCCTTTAGCGGATTACACATGATTGACCCAAGAATTTTTACACAAATCAATAAAGAAGGAAAGTTCTCCATGGTAGATGTTTACCTAGAATTATCATTAAAGCATCCCATTAAAGCCTTCGATCACAGTGGTGCAAAATTCATTGATGTAGGTAAACCAGAAAGCATTATTCAAGCTGAAAAAATCTTCGAATAAACTTTTATTTTACAATCAATATTTGAGTAACCCCTGGTTTAATTAAGGTGGCTAATTCTTCTACATCCTTATTTTTTAAAGAAACACAGCCATCTGTCCAATTATGTTTCAAATCAATGACGTTATCTCCGTTGGGCCAAATTCCATGAATTCCGACCAAGCCACCTATTCTTGCATGGCTTGGAATAAGCCCTTTAGCTTTATTCTCTTCGAACAATCGTTGAGACTCTTCATTAGGATAATCGAGTAGCATAAATTTATCCCATTTATCATGATCCTTCATACTTAATATCGTGAATACACCTTCGGGTGTTCTTCTATCACCTTCTTGT
Source organism: Chitinophagaceae bacterium (assembly GCA_017989935.1). Taxonomy (GTDB): domain Bacteria; phylum Bacteroidota; class Bacteroidia; order Chitinophagales; family Chitinophagaceae; genus OLB11. The sequence goes on along the minus strand of JAGNOY010000027.1, from coordinate 4,661 downwards.
TGTTTTTGTAACAGATGATAAGGACCAAATACACATTTATAAGCAGTCAGTATTTTACCTTTATGATAGACCTGTAATCTATTTTTCGACTTAAATACTTTCAGACTAATTGAATCTGTGATAATGGTATCTAGACTAAATTTTCGGTTTAATACAGGTGGCTTGGAAATCACCACAGTGGTAACCTTTTCTCCTTTTTTTGTCACCGAACTAGTTTCTACCTTATTCCCTTTACTATCATAGGTAACCACAGTAGCCCCTTTTTTACTTTCTTTCATTGCAGCAGCTTCTCGTGCTTTTCTGTCTTGTTCTTTAAGTGATTCTAAATAATTGGCTTGTTTTATACGTAACGAATCCGCTTGCCTAGTTTGAGCGTGCATCAGATTCGAAATAAAAATCATAACCAACAATAAATAAATTTTCATGCCTATAAAATTCAACCTACTGTACATTTTGCCAACGAATTTAATCATACTTTAGTGATTGCCAATAAAATAAGCACTATAAAAATCTTTTCGCTAACTCCCAAATCACAATACCTGCACTTACCGAAATATTCAATGAATGTTTACTTCCAAGCTGTGGAATTTCTATCACGTGATCACATTGAGCGATTACTTCTTGTTGCACGCCGTACACTTCATTACCAAATACAAGGGCATATTTTTTAGTTAAATCCAATTCAACATGTTGCAGCATAACACTTCCATGTGCCTGCTCTATAGCTAATAATACATAGCCCTCGGCTTTGAGTGATTGAAGTGCTTCTATGGTTGTGGCGTAATGCTTCCAAGGAACTGTTTCCGTGGCTCCTAGCGCTGTTTTCTGTATATCGCGATGGGGAGGTTGTGGTGTAAATCCACATAAATAGATTCCCTCTAGTAAAAAGCTATCAGCTGTTCTAAATACTGAGCCTACATTGTGCATACTTCGGACCTCATCTAATACTACTTTCAATGGTATTTTTACAGCTTCTTGATATTCAAGTTGGCTTTTGCGGTTTAATTCAACCATTGTTTTTTTCTCCATCATAAAGAAACAAAGTTATAGAATTTATTCTTGTTAAGTCGCATTCCAACATTCATGAGTAAAGTATAAACTCAATAAGTGATAAAATTTTTTGGGTGGCGGACACGCTATCACTCATACGCCTCTTCCGAATCGGCTATAAAGCAGCAAGCTAAATTTTATTTCGTGAAGCCTCTCGGAATTCGGGGTATCCGTTCTATCGTTGCCACAGAGGCTACTTCAAAACAAATACTGTTTCAATTAAATTGTTTCAATTTTCAACGATGTCATGGTGAGTGAACCAGCAATGGCTTTATCATTAAACAGACTCACTTTTTCATGGTCTTCCTTCAAGGCTAAAGCGTAAAGCAATGGCAAATAATGCTCAGGGCTTGGTATGGCCAAATCAAAAGCCCTTCCTTGCGATTTAAATTGAATTAATCCTTGATGATTATTCGTCAAAATATACTTTTTCATTTTTTCACTTGCTTCTATGGCCCAATCAAAACCATATTCAGCTTCATGGAGTTTATCCCAAGCAATCATACTTAAATTATGAACCATATTACCACTTCCAATAATCAATATGCCTTTTTTTCTTAACGCAGCTAATTCCATTGCCAAATCGTAGTGATATTGTGCCCCTTGTGTATAATCTAAACTTAGTTGTATTACCGGCACATCGGCTAATGGATATAAATGCTTTATCACACTCCATGCTCCATGATCAAGGCCCCACTTTTCATCAAGACCCACCTGAGTTGTTTTAACCAACAAGGTTGTCTCCTTGGCTAAATCTGGGCTTCCAGGTGCTGGGTATTGAACATCAAACAGTGCCTTTGGAAATCCCCCAAAGTCGTGAATAGTGCGCGGATTATTCATAGCAGTTACAAAGGTTCCTTTAGTTTCCCAGTGCGCTGAAATACATAGAATCGCTTGAGGCTTTTGAATTGTTTTGCCTACTTGTCTGAATCCAGAAACAAATTCATTTTCCTCAATCGCATTCATTGGACTTCCATGACCTAAAAACAATACCGGCATTTGATTCGTTTCAGGTAATGCGTCAGCTAATTTATTTAATTCTTTTAATTTCATAGCTGCTGCTGTTAAGGGTAATATAGAAAGAGATTGAAGAAATTGTTTTCTATTCATGGGGGTTTCTACTTGAATAAACTTCAGGTAAAATTAAACCTTAACAGGCAAATAAACTGTTGAATATTTTAAGATAAATTCAATTAGGCATGTGCTTCATTTGTTCAATCTCAACACTCAAAATGAATCCATGATTTTGAATGCAATTCATTTTTTATGATGTTAAAAAAGCCCAACTTATATTTGCCTACGAAATACTTTTCAAATGGCAACAAAACTACTTACTACTCACAACCAAGCTTACACCAAGGGAAAGAAAAAGCTAAGTGCTTTTCTTAAAAAGTTCGATGACAAAACAGTAGAAGGTATCAATAGCTTCATTGATGATGCAAGTGATAAGGCTTGGAAAGAAGTAGAATGTTTATCCTGTGCTAATTGTTGCAAAGTGATGACACCCACTTTCACCAAAGCGGATTTAAAAAGAATTTCTACGCACTTTCGCATGAGCGAAAAAGACTTTTATGCGAAATGGCTTTCTACTGATCCAGACAATGGAGATAAAGTAAATCGAATTCAACCTTGCCAGTTTTTAAATTTGAAAGATAATAAATGTAGCATTTATGAAATAAGGCCCGAAGACTGTGCAAAATTTCCACATTTCAAGCGCAAACCATTTGCTGCTTATACGCATGTACACACACAAAATCTTGAGTATTGTCCTGCAACCTTGAAATTTGTCACTCAATTACAAGAAAGTATTGAGGCCAAATTTGAATGGTAATTTAAATGAATGGCTCTAGTATTTTTGCTAAACAAGTTGATACTTGCCCTGCCTTATCATACACCATCATGTGTGTACCGCCTTCAATTACAAAATCTGCTTGAACATATTTAGCCGGAAAAATTTTGTCTCGACTGCCTTGGATATGTACTAGATTTGGAATCCTTGTGGATTGTTCCCAAGTACAAATTTTGCTCACAGCCCATTGTATGTAATCAGTATTTGTGTGAGCCAAATATTTTTTCAAGAGTTTTTTAGATCCATGAGGATGTGCACCCATAACAAAGGAAACAAAGTGCTGAATCCAACTTAGCTTTTGTGAGGGAAATAAATGATAGAGGTTAAAAGCACGTATCAGTTTAAACACACTTGAAAATTCTTGCCTATTTGAGATACTTGAAATGATAATTGATTTCTTTGGACTCACCCAACGATTGAGTTCTGTAACCATGATGCCTCCAAATGAAAGTCCCACTATACAAAACTCCTGTGTAGTATCAATTTGTTCGCTGAGTCGTTTGGCATATAAACTCAATGCTTCATCTTGAAGTGGCTGTATCCAATGCAAATAGTGAAGTTTAACCGAATCTGGCCACGTTAATCTGCCGAAAATTGTTTGGTCAGCACCTAAACCAGGAATTAGATAAACATGCATCATTCTAATCTGCAATTTCTACTAAAATATGTTCGGCTTCATTCCGTCTCAAACTTAACCTATAACCAGCAACTTCAATGGCCATCGGATCGCCTAAGGGAGCAGTAAGTTCTACAGAGATTTCTTCTTCAGGAATGCATCCCATTTCTAATAAAGTCACATATAGCTCAGAGTCACCAAAACTTTTTATGATTGCTTTTTGTTTGAATACAAGTTCTGTTAGTTTAACGATTTTCATTTTAGAGGTTTATATCGAAGTCATTCATAAATTCAATACTTTTCATCATATCCTCATGAATGATTCTATCTTTTTCTAAGAAGGGCACAACCATTCGGTAAGCCATCAACACATTTTCAATCATGTTGGAAGATTTACTTGGACGACGGAATTCTAAAGCTTGGGTTGCATTCATTAATTCAATACCCAATACCATTTCAGTATTTTTCACTACTTCATATAGTTTTGTTGCTGCATTAGCTCCCATACTTACGTGATCTTCTTGTCCATTGCTGCTTACAATACTATCTACACTGGCGGGTGTACAAAGCTGTTTATTTTTGCTTACAATAGAAGCCGCAGTATATTGGGCAATCATTAGTCCACTATCTAGGCCAGCACTGCTAATTAAAAAAGGTGGTAACTTGCGTTGTCCACTAATTAGCAAATAGGTTCTTCTTTCGGAAATATTCGCGAGTTCTGCAACAGCTATGGCTAAGTAATCTAAATTGATAGCTAAAGGTTGTCCATGAAAATTACCTCCACTTAAAATCATATCATCGTCGGGAAACACCAGAGGATTATCAGTAACCGCGTTAATTTCTTGCACCACGATTTTCTCCACATGGGCAACCGCATCTCTTGTAGCTCCATGCACTTGAGGAATACATCTAAAACTATATGGGTCCTGTACTTGATCTTTTTTACCTTGTGCGATTTCACTTCCTTGCAAAATACGAAGCATGTTTTTCGCCACTTCAATTTGCCCTTCGTGATTTCTGATAGTATGAATGTTTGAGGTAAAAGGTTCTAGCGTAGCATCATATCCTTCAAATGAAATAGCTGCAATCAAATCGGCCCATTGAATTAATTTTTTGATTTTCATTAAACACCATACAGCATAGCTA
>JAGNOY010000310.1 GCA_017989935.1 Chitinophagaceae bacterium | reverse complement strand
CTTTTCGTTTCAAGTCCTCCTCCGATTCGGCTATGATGTGTCAATCGACCGCATAATATCATGAAGCCTCTCGGCATCCGGGCTTTCCACTACAATCGTTGCCACATCGATCTCCTAAAAGAATTGTTCAATAAAAATAAAGAATTGATTGAGCTTCATTAACTTGGGACATATCATTTATCAAGATATAAAATACCATCAATTTCTTTATGCAAAAACGGACCACCTGGATAGGAAGCAGAATAATCCATATTCATCCAAATTTGGCCTAATCCATCTGTATGACATTTTACCGTTTTATCTTTACTTTCAACAGGAAATAAATCATGCTTAATTAAATAATTGATTCGATTCAAATCAATTGTTTTTCCAATAAGTAATTCAGGATAAAGATGCAATGGATTTCGAACTATACGAGGCACACCGCCAATGGCCTTAAAGCAAGCACACATAAAAATCGTATAGTCGTCGCAGTCGCCAGAGAAATGCTGCAATGATTCACTCGCCTTAGCAAAATAATCTCTTGATTTTGGATCACGCACATAATACCATTTGTTTCTTACTTCCTTGAAAATTGAAAAACATTGAATGATGGTTCTGTATTCGTCTTCTTTTTCCATCTCCCTAAAATTCGTGCCTGCAGCTTTCACAGCAAAATTTCTTACTATCGGTTCCCTGTAATTGATAGCAATGAGTATTGGTTTCTCGTTAGGAAAATTCTTTTTTAAATGAAAGTGTACTTCTTCTGGTAATGGCCTATATTTTACTGCATAAATTAGAGATTGATAATCTTTGACCATCTGACTTGGGCCATATTTTCCGGACAAACTTCCAAGCAAGACTGCAATAAGAAAAATTATACAAATAAAAATTACAAAACGTTTAAATAGGTATAGAATCAATAATGACAGCACAAAAATTATTGTGAACAACAAAAATTTATCTATATGCAAAGTCAAATTAAAATCAGGCGCTAATCTATAACCAAGTATATACAAAGGAATGGAAATTAACACACCTAAAACTAGAATGAGTAAATCATCCCACCAAGTGTCGTTCTTTTGAACCATGAGTTTATTTAGTATGGCCTTTTTGTCCATGATTTCAAGCTTCTAGAATTCAAAATATAAGAGAATCTAGAAGGCTTGCAAAACTAAGCATAGTTCGAGATTAAAGCTCAGTTGTTAAACTTTTTATTTGCTTGGCTAATGCAAGATGAGATTCACTACTTTTGACACTCAATATATTTAAAGTGTTTAAATTTACAATCAATAATTTTAGTTACTATGTCAGTTTATTGATAGCTTGTTTCTTTATTTGGGGTTTTCAGGTCAAGGCAATATCAAGCACCAACGTATCTAGTACTTCTTTGAAATGGGACACGGTAAAATTAACTTGGGACGATTTTCAAATGTTACCGCCTGCAGACAAATCAGCTATGTCAGCAAATACAACTTCTGGAATTCAATGCAAAACAAGTCTTAAGAATCATGAGGTAGTAATAACCTGTGGAGCTTACTTTGAAAAATTAAAATCTTGGACTAAACTGCATGATTCCGTGTTACTAAGGCATGAACAACTTCATTTCGACATCGCAGAATTGCATGCACGATATATCAAAAAAGAACTCAAATCAAGTATACGACTCAAAGGCGATTACAAAAAAATTAAACAAATTCTTCAAAGTAATATTCAAGCGCTTGAACAATATCAACAACTGTATGATGAAGAAACAAACCATGGATTAAATATTGAAAATCAAGCCATATGGGAACAAAAAATAGCGCAGCTTTTACTTGAATACTCAAACCATCAAGATGATGTTATTTCAGTTACTTTAAATTAGTTCACTGGATAATTGCTTTTGTTTTGAAACAGTAAATATGAGCAAGCCAATGCAAATAAGTGTAACAATGCCTGTATAATAAAACAAACTACTAGCACCATATTGATACCAAATAAACCCTGCTACTGTATTTGCTAATAGTAAGCCTATACTATTTAAGCCTTCATAAAAACCTATAGCTGTTGCCTTTTGATCCTTTGGCACCCTTTGTAATATCATCGCCTTTACAATACCTTGAGTCATCGCATAAAACAAGCCATAGGTGATAAATAATCCAATGATTAAATATAAACTTGTAGACCATGCAAAGGCAAAATAGGTCAGGGAAAAAATAAAAAGTCCAACTACAAATATGCGCGTTCTTCCAAACTTGTCTGCTAACTTCCCTAATGGAAATGCAAAGAATGCATACACCAAATTAAAAAGCAAATACAAGAAAATAGTTTGTTGATCACTTAACCCTGCATCTTTAGCCTTAAGTAAAAGAAACATGTCCGAACTGTTCACCAAAGAAAATAAAAGTAGTGGAATTAATAAGAGCAGGTATGCTTTAGGTGCATAAGTATAATAAGATAAATTTTTACGAATCGAATAAGAAACTTTGCGCTCAGCTTGTTGAGTTTTTTTTTCTTTGATGAAGGTAGTTAAAAAAACTGCCATCAAACCAGGTATTAAAGTGATAAAGAATAAGTCTACTAAATGTCCAGGCCTAAAGTATAAATATATCATGGCTACAAGTGGACCAAATATAGCGCCTAAGGTATCCATAGAGCGATGAAAGCCAAATACTTCTGCTTTGTTATTTGCATCGCATTCGTCAGATAAAATGGCATCTCTGGCACCAGATCGAATACCTTTGCCAATTCTATCGATACTTCTACCTACAAAAATTAAGGACGCAAAACTTGAGATTCCAATCAATGGCCTCGCAAGTACACTCATGAAATAACCCCATTGAATAAAAGGCAATCGTTTTTGAAATTGATCAGAAAGGGTGCCTGTATACATTTTACTAAAGCCTGATAAAAATTCCGCTACACCCTCTAAAATTCCAATGAGTAGGGTTCCATATCCAATTTGTTTTAAATATAAGGGCACTACCGGATAGAGCATTTCACTACTAAAATCATTAAACAGACTCACTAAAGAAACTATCCAAACAGTTCGGGTGATTTGCTTAAACATGATCTTTATTATTGATCAAATAATAAACTGGTATACCTGCCAATACAATAATTAATCCGGGTAAAGTGTATTGCGGCTTAATAAATAATAAAGCAATACATAAAGTTCCAGCCAATACAATATATAAAGCAGGAAGTAGGGGATAGCCAAATGCTTTGTATGGTCTTTCTATAGTTGGTTTGCTAATTCGCAATTTAAAAATGCCAACTATTGTGATGATGTAAAATATCAATACAGCAAATACCACATAATCAAGTAAGTCGCCATATTTCCCTGAAAGACATAAACAACTTGCCCAAGCTGCTTGTATCCAAAGTGCTTTAGCTGGAACTTGATTTCGATTTAAATGTCCAATGCTTTTGAAAAATAAGCCGTCTTGAGCCATGGTATAATATAC
>JAGNOY010000309.1 GCA_017989935.1 Chitinophagaceae bacterium | reverse complement strand
CTCTTTATCAGACCAAATTCTCGGTGCGTTGGCAGAAAAAAGCAATTGAAGCTAACGTCAAAGTACATACGATGGCTGACGATAGGAAGCTGTCGTTATGTACATTGTTATAGACAGTAGGGAGTTTACAGAAAATATTTAATCGAAGTAACCAAATAAAAAAATAAAAAAAGGGATGGAGTTTTTTAATAAAATCATAAACGAAAACTGCCTTACAGGACTAAAAATGATACCTGATGGTGCTGTAAATTGCTGTGTGACATCTCCACCTTATTATGGGTTAAGAGATTATGGGACATCTGATCAAATAGGTTTAGAATCTTCTCCTGAGCAATTTATAGAAAAATTGGTGCAAGTGTTTAAAGAAGTAAAAAGAGTGCTTTCTGACGATGGAACTTTATGGCTTAATATCGGTGATAGTTACAACGGATATAAAGGGAATCAATACAGTAATAGCGCAAGTAGTGAATATGCAGGATTTAGAGATCAACCTGCAAGAAATTCTAAATTTGGTTTAGAATCTAAAAGCCTGAAACCAAAAGACCTTATCGGAATACCTTGGATGCTTGCCTTTGCTTTACGTGCTGATGGATGGTATCTAAGACAGGATATTATATGGCATAAGCCAAATCCAATGCCTGAAAGCGTGACAGATAGATGTACTAAAAGCCATGAGTATATATTTCTACTTAGTAAGAGCCAGAAGTATTTTTATGATTACGAATCTATAAAAACAGAAATATCAGATACCACAATAAAAGGGCTAATGCAAGATATAAGGTGGCAAGAAGGTAGTGCAAGAGTGCCAGGTAAAACTAATGGTAATATGAAAGCAGTAGGCACTCTGAGAAAAGGATATGAACATAGGGGAGCTGGAGATAAAAAACTTGGATCACATTCAGGAAATTATGCAGCAGATGGGAGTATTATAGGTGGTGGAATGGCAAACAAAAAAAGCGTATGGACAGTTACAACAAAACCATTTAGTGAAGCTCATTTTGCAACATTTCCAGAAGATTTAATAGTTGACTGTATAAAAGCTGGATGTCCTGAGAATGGAATTGTATTAGATCCTTTTATGGGAGCAGGAACCACGGCCTTGGTATCAAGAAAACTAAATAGGAATTATACAGGATTTGAATTAAATACTGATTATATAAATATCGCTAATAAAAGATTGTATGATGAACTTGGAATGTTCTTATGATTTTATTAAAAAACTTTGCACGTGACTTTTTATTTGTAAATGGGAAATGGAAGTAATCATGAAAAATCAACATTTTAAAATATTCCAAACAGCATTCCTACAAGTATTTCTGATAAGTATCAACACCATATTCCTATCCAAAGGAATTTACATAGGCGTGGCAATCGCTGGTTTTCTCATATCATATTTATGGGTATCGAACGTGAAGAAGGCAAATATTGCCACTAAAAAAGATCAAATCATTTACTCACTCGGAGCCATGACAGGCGGTTTGTCTGGGCTTTTTATAACTTCATTGATATTATGATCACACCAAGACAATACCAAATAGAAGGCGTTGACCGTATAGCTGAACTATACCAAAAAAGCATTAGAAGGATAGTCAGACAGCTGCCTACAGGGGCTGGAAAATGCTTAGCAAAAGGAACGCCAATACTAATGTTTGACGGCTCAATAAAGGCTGTTGAAGATGTAAAAGTTGGAGACCAAATAATGGGACCTGATTCTAAAGTTAGAAATGTACTTTCATTGGCCAATGGTAAAGAAATGATGTATAAGGTAACACCAGTAAAAGGGAAGCCCTATGTTGTAAACGAAAGCCATATTTTAAGCCTTAGAATTACAGGAACAAACCCTAAAGAATACACTGTTTACAATGGGGAAAGGTATTATTCAGGCGAAATTGTTAACATTCCTATTGTTGACTATTTGAAACAATCAAAGACTTTTAAACATCTTGCAAAAGGTTATAGAGTATCTATTGATTTCGATAGTCGTGAAATTGATTTTGACCCTTATATTTTGGGCCTATGGTTAGCAGAAGGAACCCATAACCAACCGTGTATTTCTAATCCAGAACAAGAAATAATTGAAGCTTTTGGAAATTATGTTCAATCAATTGGTTGTGGTTGTAGGATTCAATTTGATCATGATAAATGTACACAAATACACGCTGTTGGTACGAACGACCGTGGTTGTAAAGGTGGTGGTAACAATTTTACCGACTATTTAAGAAAGTACAATCTTATATCAAACAAGCATATTCCAGAATTATACAAGGTTAATGATAGAAGTATAAGACTTAAAATTTTGGCTGGTTTATTAGATGGTGACGGTCACCTTCATCATAATGTTTATGAAATTTTGACCAAGTATAAGCAGCTTAATGATGATATTCTCTACTTATGTAGATCGTTAGGTTATGGAGCTTATTCAAAATACACTTACAAAGAAAATACTACCACCGGTAAAGGTGGATATTATCATAGAATAACAATTTCTGGTGACATGGAAGAAATACCATGCATTTTAGAAAGAAAGCAGGCAGTAAAAAGAACTCAGGTTAAAAATGTTCTCAATGTTGGTATTAAAGTAGAACCCATCGGTATTGACCAATATTACGGTTTCACAATTGATGGTGATCATCTTTTTGTCCTTGGAGACTTTACGGTTACTCACAATACCATCGAGTTTGCAATGCTAACATCAAGGTTCATTTCAAAAATGAACTCAAACGTCGTTATACTTGTAAACCGTGAAGTCCTCCTGAAGCAAACCGTTGACACTCTTTCTAAACACTTTGGAATCAAAGCAGATGGTATTATTGCCGGTGCGCGCGATGGTGGAAGAAAGCAGGTCAAAGTTGCCATGGTCGAAACAGGATTTAACAGAATTCAAAAGAACCGTGACTTTTTCGGTAAAGTTGGATTACTGATTGTTGACGAAGCTCACTATGGAGAGTTCAAGAAGATGTACCCACACTTCGCAGGTGCTTTGATCGTTGCGGTTACTGCCACTCCTTTGTTTTCAACCAAAAGAGACCCTATGAAAAACTATTTTGACGAAATAGTAACAGGGCCCACTATTCAAGAAATGATTGAGCTTGGTTCTCTCATGCCTAATGAAACTCATACGCTTACTGGTATCAACACTAAAAAGTTTGGTGTCAAAAATGGAGAGTTTGACCAAAAGCAAATGGGAGAAACTTATTCAGCTTCAAAGCATATTGTAAATTGCGTCAAGGCTTATGAGCAATTTTGTAAAGGAGAAAAGACAATTGTGTTCAATTGCAATATTGAACATTCAAAAAAAGTAACTCAAGCTTTCATTGACCATGGTTACAATGCTAGACACTTGGATGGTACCGAATCCAAAGAACAAACGGCTGCCACTTTGCGCTGGTTTCACAATACACATGATGCTGTACTTTGTAACATTATGAAGCTAAC
>JAGNOY010000308.1 GCA_017989935.1 Chitinophagaceae bacterium | reverse complement strand
CAAATCACATCGATGTGATACTTTTAGATGAAAGTATGCCAGGTATGACAGGCCTCGAAACACTTGCCCAAATTAGAGAATACAATGCTACGATTCCAGTAGTTATGGTGACCAAAAATGAAGCCGAAAACATCATGGAAGAAGCCATTGGCTCTCAAATTACCGACTATCTCATTAAGCCTGTCAATCCTAATCAGATTTTATTGACACTTAAAAAGATTTTAGATAAAAAAACATTGGTTTCTGAAAAAACTACCCAAAATTATCAACAAGAATTTAGAAACCTATTTCTTGCACTGAATTCAAATCCTAATTATCAAGAGTGGTGCGATCTCTATCGTAAAATTGTATACTGGGAATTAGAAATGAAAAAATCTGATAGTCCAGAAATGCAAGAAATTTTGAGTTCACAGAAAGATGAAGCGAACAATGAATTTTGCAAATTTGTAGATAAAAATTATACAAAATGGATCAAGGCCAAAGACGGAGATGCCCCAGTAATGAGTCATACCTTAATGAAGAAACATGTATTTCCTAACTTAAAAAAAGGCACACCTACATTTTTTGTGCTCATAGACAATTTAAGGTATGATCAATGGAAAACCATTCAGGGCATGTTTACCGAGTATTTCCGTTTAGTAGAAGAAGATATTTTTGTAGCTAGTTTACCAACCACAACACAATATAGCAGAAACTCAATCTTTTCGGGATTACTACCTATGGATATTGAGAAAAAATATCCGATGGAATGGAAAAATGATGATGAAGATGGTGGAAAAAATCTGCATGAAGAAATGTTTTTCAAAGATCAATTACGTAGAAATGCACTTGAAGACATAAAATTTTCTTACACCAAAATCACCAACCACGATAGTGCCGATCAATTAGTGAATCAGGTGCAGAATATGTTGCATAACGATTTGAATATCATCGTATATAATTTCGTGGATATGCTCTCACATGCAAGAACTGAAATGGAAGTTTTGAAAGAATTAGCCAATGATGAAATCTCTTATCGCTCCATTACTGCAAGTTGGTTTGAGCACTCTCCTCTTTTTGCGGCCTTGAAAAAAGTCGCTGATAAAGGCATTAAATTAGTAATCGCTACTGACCATGGAAGCATGCGTGTAAAATCGCCAAGTAAGGTAATTGGTGATAAACAAACGACCTCCAATATCCGTTATAAACATGGCAAGAATTTGCAATATGAATCACGTGAAGTATTAGCCTACAGAGAGCCACATGAGATTGGTTTACCTAAACCTAACTTTAATTCTACGTTTATTTTTGCAAAAAATGATGGCTATCTCTGTTATCCAAACAATTATAATCACTTTGCCAATTACTTTAAAAACACCTTTCAACACGGCGGTGTGTCACTCGAGGAAATGTTAGTGCCTATCATCAAAATGGAAAGTAAATAGAGACTGCTGGTTCACATTGAATACATTATCAAGAAACCCTAAATAGCCTCAAAAACTGCTAGCTTTTTACTTACTTTTGTTTGATGAAAATTGCACTTATTGGTTCAGGTCATATTGCTACATTTTTGGGAATAGAATTGGCTAAACACGAACATATTGTTCAAGTAATTTCGCCCAACGAAATGCATGCAGCTAAACTAGCTGAACAACTCAACTGCGCCTATTCGAATAAGTTGGCAGATTTGACCCACGAGGCCGATGTGTATATTTTGGCTGTAAAGGATGATGTGTTGATCGAACTTGCACAACAAATCAACAGGCCCAATGCCTTGGTGATACATACAGCAGGCGCTGTGGATTTGCAAGTACTCAGTCCGATGTCAACTAAACTTGGTTCGCTTTGGTGTTTTTACTCAATTCAGAAAGAACATTTACCCTCTCGCAAGGACATTCCGCTGATTTTACAAGCAAATGATGCCGAGGGCTTAAAGACTATACAATATTTAGCCAATCATGTCAGTACCCAAACCTATGTGTTGAATGATGAACAAAAAAAATGGGCTCATTTAGCGGCTGTCTTTGCCAATAATTTCAGCAATCACTTGATTGATATTAGTCAACAAATGATGAACAAACATCAAATGCCTTTTGAACTTATTAAGCCAATTATTGAAAATACCATAGAAAAATTAAGTTATGCCAAGGCTTCAGACTTACAAAGTGGGCCTGCCATACGTGGCGATCAGCAAACTATACAAAAGCAACTAACTATGTTGCAAGAACAACCTTTGTGGCAAATGATTTATCAAGCAATCTCCGAAAGTATTCAACATTCAAGAAAGAACAATTATGATTTGTAGTTGGAAGCCGCGTGAGGGATCGTAGTGAAAATCCCACAACTCGTTCTTCAAAACGAGTTGTGGATTGTAACGTAGAGCCCGGCTCCTAGGGCAGCAACCAATCTTTCGGCTATAAATTTGCTTTACTGCCCTAGGAGACACGCCCAACTTAAAATCTACTTCTTGAGATTATTCTCTATGAATACAATGTCAATTCTTGTGATTATATTTGGCCTTGCATGCAGAAACTTCGCGCCATCCTGACACTAATTCGTTTTCCGAATCTGCTTTTCATTCTGCTTACTCAAGTATTGGTTTACATTTTTATTGTGCTACCTACCACCGATAGATTGTGCCAAGCCCCTACCCTAGAAGGCTTGCAGGTTATAGGCATAATACTATCCACAGTGATGATCGCTGCTGCAGGTTATATGATTAATGATTATTTTGATATCGGCATCGACAATATCAATAAGCCAGAAAAAGTAACCATAGAAAAAATCTTTAAGCGTCGAACCATTATCATTTGGCATATTCTGCTGAATGTATTGGCCTTAGCCATTGTAAGCTATTTAAGTTATCATTGGTTGAAATTGCGTTATATCGGCATTCAATTGTTGTGCATCTTTTTACTAGTGGTATATTCAACTACCTTTAAGCGCAAATTAATTATAGGCAATGTGATCATTGCCATACTCACATCCCTCACGCTTTTAAGTATAGTGGTCTATGAGCCAAAAATACATCTAGTAGATTTTTCGATTTTTCAAATTCGATTTTTATGGAACTATATTGCTTTTGCTTTTCTGATTACCCTCATTCGAGAAATCGTAAAAGATATTGAAGATGTAAAAGGCGATACTACTCTACAATGTCGAACAATTCCCTTGGTATGGGGTATCAATCGGGCTAAACAATTTATTTATGCCCTATCTGTTGCACTAATGTTGTTGTTTGTATATATGGCTGTTGATTTTTTCGACACACATATCATACTTTTGTCATGCCTAGGAATTGGTGTGTTACTTCCCTTAGTTGTTATAATTATTTCAGTGTACCGAGCAACAACTTCAAAAGATTTTCATCGCATTAGTACCTTCATCAAAATTGTTACCCTCTTGGGTATTTTATCCATGATGTTTATATAAAATCATCTATGCAAAAAATCATTTTAGCTTCACAATCGCCCAGAAGAAAGCA
>JAGNOY010000307.1 GCA_017989935.1 Chitinophagaceae bacterium | reverse complement strand
TTTTATTGATTCAAGTAATATTGATTTTCTTTGGGTAGTAGTTTATGTGACCTGAAATACGTATCAAATTGGTTCATCAATGCAGCATTTTTCTGAGTCTATGTGCCTAATTGCTTTTCATTATCTAGCCGACCAAATAGCCATTGATTATAACAATCATAAAAGCCAGATAAAATAAATTCTTGTTGATGATCAATTAATTCTAATGGATATTTTATCGCATATTTTTTATTCCAATCTAATAAAAAACGTGTACGTAACATGGTTAAATTATTTTGATTCATACCACCTGTGACTACATTTCTTAAATTGTCAAATATGCTCAGACAAGCTTCTTCGAAACTTTTTGGATTTTCATATCTATTTACTTTTCCTTCTAAGGCAATACTATTTAAATCACTGATGAGTAATTTGTAACTTTCAAATACTAATTTTTTTATTTCTTCTGTTCTGCTCGAAAAACTCTCCATATTTACAAACGATTCTCCATAAATGATAGCCCATAAATATCGCTTAGTAAAAAAATATACCTTGGTCAGATTATAATAATTTAAATGAAAAGCGGGCGCTTGTTCAACACCTTTTTCCCAAGCTTCAGAAGCGTCTTTGTATTTTTTTTGTGTTGTAAATAATTCTCCTTTTTCAGCATACAACATGCCTGCCTGCGGAAATTTGTCGATGCCTTTATTGATTGCTTCTTTAGCATCATCATATCGATTCATTTTGCTGTAAATTTTACAGGCTACTTGATAAGTTTCTTCATCAGCCGAATCTACTTTTAATAATGGGTGTATCATTTTTTCTGCCTTTGACAAATCGTTGGCTACCATATACACATAGGCTAACTCTCGTCGATACACTAGGTTATTGGGTTCAAGCTGAATAGCCTGATGATATACCATAATTGAATTGGCATAATCTTGCTTTTGCAAATAAGATCTAGCATTGGCATACAAATCGCGCGATTCAGTGCTATTGCCCACTAATGACTGAGCGTTCGCAAACATACAAAGGGTAGTAAATAAAGAAACTAAAAGAATTTTTTTCATGTCAGATTACAAAATTAACAGAGAAATTGAATAATTCAGAAATTTTATGGTTCAAGCTTTTACGCTTATATTTACTCCATGACACGTAAAGAAAGATATGATTATGTAATTGCTTATTTTTCAGATCATATGCCAGAAGCAGAAACTGAATTACTCTACGATAATCCTTATCAATTATTGGTCGCTGTTATTTTATCTGCACAGTGTACCGACAAGCGCGTGAACCTGACTACGCCTGCCATTTTTGAAAGATTCCCCCATGCAGAATGTCTTGCAAAAGCCGAACTTGATGATGTATTTGCGCTCATCAAAAGTATTAGTTATCCAAACAACAAGGCTAAACATTTAATTGGGATGGCTAAATTAGTGGTAAGCCAATTTGATGGAAAAATACCTTTGACAGTCAACGAATTAATTACTTTACCAGGTGTCGGACGTAAAACAGCGAATGTAATTACCTCGGTCATTGATCAGCAACCCAACATGGCTGTAGATACACATGTATTTAGAGTCTCGGCCAGACTTGGACTTACAGTGTCTGCCAAAACACCCTTGCAAGCCGAATTGCAATTAATAAAATTTATCCCACAAGAATTAGTACATAAAGCGCATCATTGGCTAATTTTACACGGTCGATATACTTGTTTGGCAAGATCTCCCAAATGCACTCAATGCGGATTAACGAATATGTGTAAATTTTTTATTTTACAACAAAAGAAAACAACTAAAATTAGTTAAAGCAACAAACTTCATTATGGATACCGTAGAATCAATCATGCAAGAGCTTGAAAAATTCGGCTCTGCACAAACACGAAAAACCTTTGCGAATCATGGCGCACCAGATAATATGTTTGGTGTAAAAGTCGGCGACTTAAAAACCATCGTCAAACGAGTGAAAAAAAATCACGAATTAGCTATTGGTTTGTACAACACAGGCAATAGCGACGCCATGTACTTGGCGGGTTTAATTGGCGATGAACACAAAATGACACGTGCTGATTTAAATAAATGGGCCAAGAAAAGTTCTTGGTATATGATCAGTGAATATACCGTGCCCTTCGTAGCAGCGGAAAGCCCTTTTGGATGGGAATTGGCCAATGAATGGATCAACTCAAATCGCGAGAATATTGCCTCTGCAGGTTGGGCTACCTTAAGTTTGATCGTAAGCATCACGCCCGATGAACAACTAGATAAAAAAGCTATGTTGAAATTGTTGCAAATCATCAAAAAAGATGTTCATCAAAGCATGAATCGTGTAAGATATACGATGAATGGATTTGTGATTTCTGTGGGTTCTTATATAGAAGGACTTACTGAGGAAGCCAAGAAAATTGCCTCAGCAATCGGAGAAGTGAAGGTGGATTTGGGTGGCACAGCTTGCAAAGTACCTGAAGCTATTTCTTATATCGATAAAGTACTTGAGAGGAACAAAGGCATTAAGAAAAGAAAAAATGCAAGATGCTAATACTTGTTAGCGCCTAATTGCACCACGTGTAAACATGTATTGCCTATACCAAATAGGTACAAAATAAATTAAGGTCGTAAATAAAAAGGCCCCATACACATCATACGTGTAATGAACTTTCATACAAAGTATCATGAAGCTCATACCAAAAGTTGCAGCAAGTAACAACCACTTTAAGTATTTTTTTTCTGCGCATAAAAAGTAAATCCAAATACTAGCCACATGCCCACTAAAAAACAAATCTTTGGTCATAGGCGAATGATGAGGGTATACTGTGTTTTCTAAAAACAAATCGCGCAATACAATAATGCCCGCAGGTGGTTCTAAGGCCACCAACAAAATGCAAATTTGGCGCACTACCGCTACCGCAAAATGCATTTCTATCACCTTCAAAATAATTTTGGGTTTGTCAAGATGCATCACTAAGGTCAAAATCAGCGAAGTGTAAAGCAATAAAAATACATAAGTAGAGAAATCAAAACTTGGAAATAGGTGAAGCAACTTGTCTTGCAATTGAACACCTTTACGAACCTCAATATAATTACCTAGCTTCTGAGTCAACGATGAATAAATAAAAAAAACACCTGGCGCAATCCAAAGCTTCAATCTAAACGTCTTGTCAGCTAACATGTCCTTCCATGTCGAAACCAATTGTTTAAAATAAGATTGTATAGAATTCATCATGATTTGATAACGAAAAAGGCTTGTTTTTCTTGTAAAAGTTCGACAAAGTAAGCCAAATTTTTTGTGAATTCATACAGCAAGTTGTTAGTAAAATGATAATTTGTTAACGAAATGATTAAATTAGGTTCGTATGCCAAGTAGTGAATTTCTTTTTTTCTTGGGCGGTACACGTGCTTTTCGTTGCAAGTCCGCCCCCGAATCGGCTAGAATGATATAGGTAAAATCCAATATTGTGAAGCCTCTCGGAGTGCGGGCTTTCCACTGC
>JAGNOY010000306.1 GCA_017989935.1 Chitinophagaceae bacterium | reverse complement strand
CCGTCCTGTAAAATCAACTTTTTCTTTTAGCTTTGTCATGGTCTTAGTTTTTAGTGTAATTAATAAATGTGGCTCAATGACCACTTACTAAACTAAGACCATTTTTATTTACATGGATACTCTCCCGTTTCGGCCAGAATGAATTAATAAAATAATGTTTCGTGAAGCCTCTCGGGATGCGGGCTTTCCACTACTATCCTTGCCGCAATGCACAGATACCGAATGTGAGAAGTAATTAGTTTAGAAACCAGTCCAGCGTTAATTGTGATTGCGATGGATAATGTTTATCCGCTAAGCTACCTTATAAAACAAATAAATACAGATATCATTTATATAAAATCAATATATTGCAAAAATCGCCATAGAAGAGGCGGCCTAAGATTCGAGGCAGCTAAAAATATTGAAATCGAAGCCAAACTTTTATCCGCTGTCTGAGCACAAACAAATGATGATATATGGCCGGTACCTTCATGTGCGAGTTTGGATAAAAGTGGCGTAGATGAAATTATTTTTATGCCAAGAATCTTCAGCCTAGACTTTTTGCTCAACTTTTGCGTCATGGCAAAAGTGGAAAAACATTACGGTATCTTTGCGGATAATCATACGATGGATATAGTTTTCAGCGTTTGTAAGTAAGCATTTCACAGACTTAATATTCAATTGATATGTTCTTGAAACCTAGACTCAGATCAAAGAGAATCTAAAAATGAGTAAACCCTACCAATAATCAAATATAGGTTCGATGTCAAACCCATCACCTAATATCTCTTTCAACTTTTCGGAGATTTCAATTGCTTGAGGCAGGTCTGATGCTTTAGTAAAATCGAATTGTTCATTCGAAGTTCCCTGACCAAGCCAATATTCAGTTAGCATAATAAATAAAGCCACATTGTCTTCTTCATCCACATGTATATCAAAAATAAATTCATCACCTAAAGCATTCGCATATTCACCCTCTTCAATTAATTGATCTATGTGATGATTCAGCAAATCCATCTCTTCATCTGTGATGGTACTATGATTTTTTTTAATAAGGTTGATACCTGCACCAAAATTACTCATGATAAGTTCGTTTAATATTTAGTTAGTGACTAACTTTAGTGAGTTCGTTCGGATCATGCTTATGCTTGAACATGACAGCAAATACAAGCGCAATCACCAACGCATAGATAGAAAAAGTAAGCCAGATACTGTGCCAATCTTTTGATCCATCATGGGTGAAAAATTTATCAATCAAAAAGCCACTCACCGAACTTCCAAACATGGCCCCTATTCCATTGGTCATCATCATAAACAATCCTTGTGCACTTGATCGAATTTTGGAATCTGTGGTTGTTTCAACAAACAAGGATCCTGAAATATTGAAAAAATCAAAAGCCATTCCATACACAATACAAGAAAGTATAATCATCCATAATCCACCTGCAGGATCACCGTAGGCAAATAAACCAAAACGCAATACCCAAGCAAACATAGAAATTAAAATAACTTGCTTGATACCAAATCGTTTCAAGAAAAATGGTATTGCTAGGATAAATAAGGTCTCAGAAATTTGAGAAATAGACATAATGATAGTCGAATACTTCACCACAATAGAATCTGCATAAGCTGGGATATTTTTAAAGTCTGACAGAAATACATCGCCGTACATATTCGTCAATTGCAAGGCTGCACCTAAAAACATCGAGAAGACAAAGAACAAGGCCATTTTATAATTGGTGAATAAAGAAAATGCATTCAAGCCTAATAAATCTATCCAAGATGAATTTTCGGCTACTAATTTTTGTGGTGGACATTTAGGCAAAGTGAAAGAATAAATACCAAGTACAATCGAAGAAATAGCAGAAATATAAAACATATTCGCCGAGGCTTTATTGCCACTTAAATTAGTCAACCACATAGCCGCAATAAATCCAATAGTTCCCCACACACGTATCGGTGGAAAAACTTTCACCACATCAAATTGATTATTTTTCAAAATAGTATAAGCTACAGAATTCGATAATGAGATAGTTGGCATATAAAATATCATAGCAAGAAATATTACCCAAAAAAAGCTAGCAGGTGTTTGCACTTGTGGAATGAAGGCAATGGCCAAGCCACCAAGGATATGTAAGATACCATAGAGTCTTTCAGCATTGACCCATTTATCTGCAATAATACCAGTAAGCGCAGGCATAAATAAAGATGAAAGTCCGAGTGTAGAGAAAATAGCACCAAATTCAGCACCATTCCATTGTTTGGTGGCGAACCAATAATTTCCTACGGTAATGAGCCAAGCCCCCCAAATAAAAAATTGCAAAAAACTCATTAAGACTAATCGATACTTTAAACCCATGGATAATTATTATTTGATGTAAGCGTAAATCTACTTTTTAAAATTGAGAATCCAAAATTGAACAAATGCTGTGAATGGATACTTTTCTTTTAAAATTTAATCAGTAAGAAACTTCTGAGATGACTAATTGATTCAAACAGATGTTCTACTTTTGCTGAAATTCAATGAAGCAAATATGGATAAGCAATCCAAGATCATGATTACTGGGGCTGCAGGTTTTATAGCAAGTTATTTGGCTGCTCATTTAAATAAGCTCGGATACGATCAACTTTATTTGGTTGATGATTTTACCATAGTAAAAAAACAATCGAACTTTCTATCATTAAATTATATCGAAAAAATTCAACGCGATGACCTTGAATCTTATTTGAAGACTGGTATTCAACCAGATTATATGATTCATTTAGGAGCAAGAACAGATACGACTGAAATGGATTATGCAATTCACGAAAAATTGAATGTCGCTTACTCTAAATTTATTTGGACATATTGCAGCCTAAGGCGCATACCCTTAATTTATGCATCATCTGCAGCAACTTATGGCAATGGAGAGTTTGGCTATAATGATACACATGAAATTGTAGACAAATTACAGCCATTAAATCCTTATGGTATCTCTAAAAATGAATTTGATAAGTGGGTGTTGAAACAAGTCAACGAAAAAGCACTTTGTCCACCCAACTGGCAAGGTCTTAAATTTTTTAATGTATACGGCCCTCATGAATCACATAAAGGAAGAATGGCTTCTGTAATTTTTCATGCTTTTCATCAAATTAAGAAGCAAGGGGCAATGAACCTATTTCGATCACATCACCCTGACTATACCGATGGTGGTCAGCTCAGAGATTTTATTTATGTACGAGATATTGCTGAAGTTATAGTCTGGCTTATGGAAAAGCATGTAGAAAGTGGATTATATAATTTAGGGACAGGTCATGCTGAAACATTTTTACATTTAGCCCAATCTGTATTTGACGCAATGGGCAAACCAGCACAAATACATTTTATAGATACACCTATAGATATTCGAGATAAATATCAATATTTTACAGAGGCCAATATGCAAAAATTAATTAGACAAGGCTATAGTAAACCATTTACAAGATTAGCTGATGGTGTGAAAGATTATGTTACAC
>JAGNOY010000305.1 GCA_017989935.1 Chitinophagaceae bacterium | reverse complement strand
GATTTGTATTGTTTTTTCAGCACGGACTTAAATAATAATAAAATAGTTTTACTTTGCAGCAAAATTTAGATCGACAATGAAATACTTAGTATGCCTTATTTTTTTACTGACCATTACTTCAAATTTTGCGCAAAAGCCTTGTGATTTTACTACCAATGTGATCGATTCTATCGGTAGTTACAAAACTACAAAGGAGTATTTATTGTATGAAAAAAACTTCGCAGGGAATGCGACTTACCTATTTGGCTCCTTAATCTTGACCGATGAAAAAGCCTTTTTCAATTTACAAATGATTGAAAAAAGTGCTGATTTTGTTAAGGCGAAATGTTTAGATAAAAATTCAAAAATATTCTTGCAATTAATTAACAATAAGATTATCACCTTGTCCTTTGCTAGTGAAGAAAGCTGCGGCTCTTTGATTCGCGACGACAAAGGTTTAAACAATCGTATCTTGTCAGGGTATTTTAATATCAACAAAGCGGACTATGAAAATTTGAAACAATCTCAAATATCTTTTATTAGAGTAAAATTTGTTCCTGATGTAGCTGATTTTGTGATGCGTAAAGAGTTTAAGTCAGAGTTGAATAGCGAAGTATACCAGCCAGAATCTTACTTTATGAACTTTATGCACTGCTTAGAATTAAAAAACTAATTGCAATTCCACTTAAAATTTGAAATTGGATCTTTATGAGCGTTTTTTAAATTATAATGCCACCATTCACTTTCGAAGATTCTAAAATTGTTTTGAGTCATGATCTTCCGAAGTAATTTGCGATTTGCTTTAACTTCATCTGACAAGTTTTCATAATCATGACTTGCTTCTTCTCCAAAAAAATCGAAAGCTGTTCCCATATCCAATTCTTTTCCAGTAGCATCGACTAATGAAATATCGACTGCGCCGCCTCGATTGTGTATGGAACCTTTTTTGGGATCTGCAACATATTTTGGATTGGCAACAATTTCAAACATTTTTTTCTGAATAGACAAAGGTCGGTAGCAATCATAAAGCATAATCCGATAGCCTTTTTTCAGGAACTTTTGATTTGCATTCAATAGCGATTTTACAGTTTTATATCGAAGGTAACACGCTTCACAATCATACACTTTTGATTTTAAAAAATTATCTTCACTAGCATATTTCATATTATAGACAAAATCAGAACTAAAGTCTTTGAGATTAACAAATGTAGTGTCGTCTATAGCGAAATTTTGTATCGTTTTATGAATTTCGATTAACTCCACTTTAGAATTGCTCGACTCATTTTTTGACAGCTTAGCTGCAGGTGTTACCACTGCAGTCTTGTTTTCTTTGAGCGGTTTTCTAGTACCGCAATCAACAGTAAGAAATAGGTAGCATATTAAAAGCAAAAAGTGTTTTATTTTCATTCGTGAGGAAGTTTACTAGACAAAGTAAAACAATATTATTGAGTAATAGAATTTTGATTACGAAGTTGTTTTTTATAGTTTTGAAAATTATTAACTGTTCGAGTAATATTTTAAAATGTTTAATAGCAACGCTATTATATATCAGCACTTTGTAACGATTTTATTTGGTTAAATAAGGTTTTTAATCTTAAACAAAAAATAATCTTTTCACAGGCGTTAAAAAATATCTAAAAAGCAGTATTGTCTATAATTTTGAAGAAAAGTTTAAACTATTTTTGAAATTCAAAACTAAACATTTTATTCATGAAGAAATTTACCAACCATGTCATGTTACTCATTGTCTTATTAATGGGTAATAACGCGCTGTCGCAGAGCGCTCGTGTACAAATCATACACAATTCAGCAGATGCTGCGGCTTCTATAGTTGATGTCTATGTCAACGGAACATTATTGTATGATGATTTTGCTTTTAGAACCGCCACACCTTTTGCAGATGTGCCCGCTGGAATTCCACTTAGCATTGATATAGCGCCAGGTAGCAGTGTTTCTAGCACCGAAAGTATCTACAACGCAGTGGTTTCTTTTTCTGCGAATGAAACGTATGTGGTGGTAGCAAATGGAATTGTGAGTCCGACTGGATACACTCCTTCTCAGTCATTTGAACTCACGGTTTACGCTCAAGCAAGAGAAGTAGCGAATAACCCAGGAAATACTGATCTTCTGGTATGTCATGGCGTGACAGATGGAGCAACATACGATATTGTAAACACTACTGTACTCCCTCTAACTACGCTAGTTGACAATATTTTTTATCCAACTTTCAGTTCAAATTATATCGAAGTGCCTACGGGTAATTATACAATTGATGTAACAAATCAAACCGGAAGTACCGTGTTATCTTCTTATGATGTTTTACTTGCAGGTTTAGGTTTGCAAGGACAAGCAATTACGGTTGTTGCTAGTGGATTTGTAAATCCATCACAAAATAGCAATGGTCCTGGTTTTGGTTTATGGGTGGCACTACCTTCAGGAGGAAATCTAATTGCTTTGGGACAATCGCAATATGCGCGAGTTCAAGTAATTCATAATTCACCTGATGCTGCTGCAGCACTTGTAGATGTTTACATTGACGGAGATTTGGCTTTAGATGATTTCGCATTCAGAACTGCTACACCTTTTCTTGATTTAAGTGCTGGTACGCCAATTTCTATTGATATTGCGCCAAGTACAAGCACTTCAGTTGCAGAAAGTATTTATAACTTGACAACAACGCTAGACGTTGGAGGCGAATATATAATTGTTGCTAATGGGATTGTAAGTGCCACTGGATATACGCCATCGCAACCCTTTGAGTTATCAGTTTTTGCTCAAGGAAGGGAAACAGCTTCTAATGCTGCGAACACAGATATATTGGTAAATCATGGTTCAACTGATGCACCAACTGTAGATGTTGTTGAAACAAGTGTTCCTGCTGGAACTATTGTGGATGATATTTCTTTTCCAAACTTCACCTCAGGGTATTTAGAATTACCAACGGCAGATTATACTTTAGCTGTAAAGGATGCAACTGGAACGGTAACGGTTGCTACTTTTGCGGCGCCATTAGATACATTAAATTTCGAAGGCGAGGCTTTAACTGTAGTGGCAAGCGGGTTTTTGGATCCAAGTCAAAATAGCAATGGGCCAGCATTTGGATTATGGGTAGCAACTCACAATGGTGGAAATTTAATTCCATTGCCTCTAATACCACCGCCTCCAACTGCCCGAGTTCAAGTCATTCATAACTCAGCAGATGCTGCTGCAGCTTTGGTAGATGTCTATTTAAACGGAGACCTTTTATTGGATGATTTCGCTTTTAGAACTGCTTCGCCATTTATTGATACGCCAGCAGGTACTCCAATTCAAATAGATATTGCGCCAAGTGCGAGTACTTCAGTTGCAGAGAGTATTTTTAATATTGCCCCAACATTAATAGATGGAGAAACATATTTATTGGTTGCTAACGGAATTGTAAGTGCAACAGGATACACACCATCACAACCATTTGGATTATCCGTTTTTGCACAAGGAAGAGAAACAGCATCAAATACTGCGAATACAGATAT
>JAGNOY010000304.1 GCA_017989935.1 Chitinophagaceae bacterium | reverse complement strand
AAATTCGTGAAAAAGCCGAAATGCTCGAGGCAAGTGTAGATCGGGAAACCATACAACTTACAGAATTCGTAACCGTATCAGAATTATCAAGCTTGATGGATGTACCCGTTACAGATGTCATCATGACTTGTATGAATATGGGTATCATCGTTTCTATAAATCAACGATTGGATGCGGAAGTCATTGAATTTTTAGCGGAAGAATTCAATAAAAAAATTGAATTTATCAGTGCCGAAGCAACCATTGAAGTGGATGAAGAAATTGAAGAAGATCCTAAGAATTTAATTCCAAGAGCACCAATTGTCACAGTAATGGGTCATGTGGATCATGGAAAAACATCCTTATTGGATTATATTCGCCACACGAATGTAGTATCTGGTGAAGCTGGAGGTATTACCCAGCATATAGGCGCTTATGAAGTAACCGTCGGTCCAGATCATAAAAAAATAACTTTTTTGGATACACCAGGTCATGAAGCATTCACTGCGATGAGAGCCCGTGGAGCAAAAGTTACAGATGTAGCAGTTATTATTATTGCTGCGGATGATCGGATCATGCCACAAACCAAAGAAGCTATTTCGCATGCACAAGCCGCCAATCTACCTATAGTTTTTGCAATAAATAAAGTAGATAAAACAGGAGCTGATCCTGAAAGAATCAAAAATGAACTTTCCCAAATGAATTTTTTAGTGGATTCATGGGGCGGTAAATTTTCCTCTCAAGAAATATCTGCAAAGTCAGGACTTGGAGTTGATTTATTACTAGAAAAAATTATTCTGGAAGCTGAAGTTTTGGATTTAAAAGCTAACCCTTCAAGACCAGCTACAGGAACTGTCATTGAAGCATCCCTGGATAAAGGAAGAGGGTATGTCGCTAAATTATTGGTACAGAATGGAACTTTAAATATTGGAGATGTAGTTTTGGCAGGCGAAAATGCTGGTAAGGTCAAGGCCATGTTTAATGAGCGTGGTCAAAAGATAAAACATGCACCGCCATCCACCCCAGTTATGGTTTTAGGTCTAACAGGTGCCCCTACTGCCGGTGAAAAATTTAAAGTAATGGAAGAAGAGTCTGAAGCCAGACAAATCGCAACCAAACGATCACAAATCAGTCGTGAACAAGCAAACCGTGCATCTAAACGTATTTCATTAGATGAAATAGGTCGCCGACTTGCATTGGGTAATTTCAAAGAATTGAGATTAATCGTTAAGGGTGATGTAGATGGTTCTGTTGAAGCCTTATCCGACGCATTAATTAAACTATCAGTCGAATCTATCAAAGTAAGTGTACTACACAAAGCAGTAGGACAAATCATTGAATCAGATATTCTCCTGGCATCAGCTTCTGATGCTATAGTCATAGGTTTCCAGGTGAGACCTTCGCTTTCTACTCGTCAATTAGCAGAAAAAGAAGGTGTCGAAATCAAGCTTTATTCCATCATTTATGAAGCCATCGAAGAGATCAAGGCTGCCATGGAAGGTATGCTTGAACCAACCAAAGTTGAAAAGATCATGGGCCAAATTGAAGTTCGAGAAGTGTTCAAAATTACTAAGGTGGGAACTGTTGCCGGAGGTATGGTCATAGAAGGTAAAGTAGCCAGAAATAATATGATCCGTGTCATTCGGGATGGTATAGTCATTTATCCTAATCGTGAAGGTGGCACAGCTGAATTGCAATCCTTAAAAAGATTTAAAGATGATGCCAAAGAAGTTAAAGAAAACATGGAATGCGGTGTTGCTGTTAAAAACTTTAATGACATCAAAGTAGGCGACATCATAGAGGCCTATGAAATCACAGAGGTGAAACAGAAGTTGGCTTAATTGTTTTTTTAAAGGGATATAGATTGTTATAGATTTCTTTGCCTTTACAATAGCTATATAAATGTATTATTTTTAACTTTTGGAATATAAAAATATTTCAAAAAGATGCCTATAGTAATTCATTTACATTAAAGCATTTAGTTCAAAGGTCTTGTTTTAAAATTTAAAAATTGAACATTCTTTAAAATTCATATTGAAAAAAGAGTACTAAATTTTAAATATATTATTCCAAATATTGATTACCATTAACATCATTACACAAAAAAAATTAGACACCATATACCAACAAAAAATGTCTTACGAGTTTTAAAATATTTTAAATCTGATATTCATAAAGTCAAAATCTTTCTTAAAGTAGGTTCCTTGTGTTGGATAAAACCTTCCTGAATATAAACCTTTTCACCAGCCTCGGTGGCATGCAACTCAAAAGCTGTAACACCATATTTCCTTCCTTCCGCTACCAATAAATTTAAAATATGTTTACAAATTCCTTTTCTTCTAAATTCAGAAATGGTATACATATTCATAATATAACCCCATTTACCGGATGGATTTTTGAAATTTCCGGGCATTTGTCGGAAATGAACTGAACCAATGCCAGCTACTTTTCCATCACACTGAGCAATAAAAGAAATACAACTATGGTCGGCAGTAGCATTGGTAAAATAACTTGTCATTTGTTTCCTTAAAAATTGAACCAAATCCTCATCTTGATTCCCGGATAACTCCAAAGCAAATAATATTCTGTAGTCAACTAAGGTATGAATATCACTTTGTGTAGCTCTGTGGTATGTTATGTTACTCACCATTTAATCTAATCTGAGTATGTATAAATAATATTGCTTGCCAAACATCAATTCGAGGTCCATTAATTTGATAAATCCCATACTTTCATAAATGTGTCGTGCAGCATTTTGGAATTCAGAAGTATGCAAAGCTATTGTTTTTTCGCCAGCTGATGTTGCTGCATCAATACATAATTGTGTCAACTGTTTTCCAACACCATTACCTTTACAATCCGGATGAACAGCAACTAATCTAATATAGGCCCAATCAGATTGAAACCATTTATAAGGGTTGCCATGAGGTATTAGGAAGCACATCCCACAATGTTGCCTTTGTATTCACTAACAAAACATCTAGCTATAAGAAATAATTCTTTATATGTAATTTCGTTCCCAAGGCTTTCTTCCCATACCCTAGCATTTTCATCAGAAATAACTTTTCTAAATTGCATATAAGAGTACAGAGTCAATTTCTTTATTTGATCTATGTCGTCTGAGTTTCCACTTCGGAAAATATATGCTGGCTTCATAATATTTAATACTCCAAATATTCAGACACCCCGGTTTCATTACGATCACCCAACCATTCCCAATTTAATTTGAGTTTTATCTTTTCATTCTCTGTAAAAGATATGTCTGCAATTGCTTTACCTGCTTTCAATTCATTATCAAAAGTTATACATTGATAGAGCATATTTAATTGGGTTTCATTTAAAATAGCAATTATTTTTCCATACCTGATTGTTCCACCATAATAATCAGCAGTTACTAAGTTACCATTTTGTTTATATGCAAAAATGGTTTCAGAATTTACTTTCCCATTTTCAGAATTTGTAATTAACGAAAATGTTTTGTTGTTAAAATTTATTTTATTCATAATGCTAAAGCTATCTTTATTTGTTCGTTATGAGAATAATTA
>JAGNOY010000303.1 GCA_017989935.1 Chitinophagaceae bacterium | reverse complement strand
ACGATCATTTAATATCCAAGATGTGAAGGGGGCTGCTCAATTAGAAATGGACATCAATAAGTTTGATTTTGACAAAGAAATTGATTTTCCTTTTTCAATACCAGGGAATTATTCTTTGAAAAAATAATCAGCAGCTGTTTTTTTACTTATACTTCAAATTTTCTGAAATCAATTGTTTTAACGTTAAACAACAGCCCCAAAATATTATTCCTCTATAATATCAATGAATGGGATTTGTTTTTTATTCAAATAGCCATACATATTCGGAGATTTTTGGGGTATTTGATAAAATTTGACTTCTTCAAGAATTTCAGCATTTGATAATTTACTTTCGCCAATGATGAAGTTTGGTGTGGTTGTTTCTGCCATGTAGTATGTAACACCATCGATTTTGGCTTGGTATTTATTGTTCGAAGAAAATTTTCCTTGCACGCCTACATTGATATGATTCATAAAATATAAAAAACAATAGGGGATATTGGCTTCTTCTAACATAGAAGCGTATAAAGTGCTTTTACCAGAGCAATCGGCTTCACCAGCAAACAATACTTCATGGGCTCGTTTAGTAATTTCGGCTTGATACCAATGATCTTCATAACTATATTCGATTTGTGAAGTGGTAAAGTCTAAAAGCTTTTGTGCTTTAGCTTCATTTGTTTTCAGCCCTTCGGTTAAACTATCAACCAGTTTTTTAATAATTGGATCTTTCCCTTTCTTGGAAACATAAGCACCAATATTGCAAGCTATATTTTGTGTTTGAAAAAAGTCTGATAGATCTACATGTTTTTGGGTATTGTAATAAATAGTTGAATCTAGTTCTTGAGATAATTCTTTAAAGGAGATATTCACTTTGTCATCCTTTAAATTACAAGCAAAAGTTTGTGAACTATCTACTTTTAAATTTGTACTTGGCATGCGGAAGGCGTAGTATCCATCAATATTTCCAGTCATGCCACCAAATTCGCATTCGCCTGATACACAGGGCGAAAATTCAACCTGAGTAGTATCTAGGGCTACTTTAGCTAAAGCTCTTTTTCTTGGCACTTCATTGCTGCAAAGAAAATACATTAAATCTTTTTCTGAATCTAGGCCACGAAAATCAATATGATCATCCCAAAGTATTCTTGAGAAGGTATCACACAATAAAGATTTATAATAGAGATAATGTAGGGCCGTTAATTGAGCTTGATTTTTTGTTGGTTTCTTTTTAGTGAAATCACATTGCATCATGCTAATACATATCAATAATAATCCAAGAATGATTTTATTCATAAATACAAATATGCATTTTAAAATTTACTTTAGAAAGATTACCCTGCTACACTCACCCCAATTAATTTGCCTATGCCAAAC
Source organism: Chitinophagaceae bacterium (assembly GCA_017989935.1). Classification (GTDB taxonomy): domain Bacteria; phylum Bacteroidota; class Bacteroidia; order Chitinophagales; family Chitinophagaceae; genus OLB11. Next base: position 2,177 of record JAGNOY010000303.1, on the reverse strand, counting down.
GTAATGGCTGCAGCAGCTAAACCAAAGATGACTTGTCTGAAGCCAGAATACCAAACAGATTTTCCAGTGAACAAAGTAATGGCAGACCCAATCAGAAAAAGACCTAAGCCACTTAATACAGTACTTACAATGACAGCTTTCATACCATGAATAGAGAAAAATGGAATCACAGGAATAATGGCTCCGATACCAAATAAAATAAATGAAGTTATGGCAGCCTCCATGGCAGAACCTTTTAAATCTTCAGGATTAATACCTAATTCTTCTTTAATAAGAATTTCGTGGGCATGATCCTTGTTGCTTATAATATCCTTGGCCATTTGTTTGGCTTGATCTTGTGGAATGCCTTTTGATTGATAAATCAAAGCCAATTCTTTTTCTTCGCCTTCTGGATTATGTTCTAATTCATCCATTTCTAATTGCATTTGATTTTCGTAAAGCTCTTGTGAACTTTTTACAGAAATCCATTCACCAAGTGCCATCGATAAGGCACCTGCAAGCAATCCTGCCATACCAGCTAGCAATACACCTTGTTGACCGGAAGTAGCACCTGCAATACCCATCACTAAACTAAAATTCGACACTAATCCGTCGTTGCCTCCAAGTACTGCGGCTCTGAGTGCATTGCCCCCAACTGATCGATGTCTTTTTTCGAATCGAGCTAAATTAGATCCCGAAATATTGGGGTTGTAGTCTAAGATATTTTTTAAAATAGTTACATGAGCGGTATCCGATAAAGACGAAGGTGAGTTCAGTTTTTGACGCGAACCAATCACTGATGATGAAATACTTTTTTCAGTATCAAGAAGAACTCCTAAAATATAATCATAGCCAAAGAGTTTACCAATTTGATGCAACATTTTTGCTCTGCCTGAAGGTGTAGGAAGCAAAGACATATCTAGTTGTTTAGATTTCATGAAGGCGATAGCATGCCCATGTTCGATTTCACTCATCTGCTTAAATACCTCTTTCACATTTACATCCTCTTCATGCTCAGAAAGAATTTGATATAAATAACTGGCATCGATTTCTGTTTGTATACTTTTTAAATCTGGCATATTTTGTTTTTAATGAGGTAGGCAAAGGTATTTTATAAATTAATTTGTGAGATTATTTGAAGAGAGGAAATAAGATGAGAATTATCATATATTCTATTTAAACTAGTGAAATCAACTAAATGGCTTAGGTGAGCAATATTTTTTAATTAGTTTTGAGCCATCCAGTAATACTCATTCTGGGTTTATGCGTGATGAGCACTTCATGCGGTGATTGGCTGCTTTTGAAGAAAACACAAGTGCCGTTTTGGGGTGAAATAAGTTGTGAAGTAGTTCCATGGTAAATGCATAATTCACCTCCATCTGCTTTTACCCAATTTTCATTTAAGTACATAATCATGGAGTAGGCTCTATCTCCATTATTCTTAAATTGATCTATGTGTTTGGTATAAAAACTACCCACTTCATACAAAGTATAATGAAATTCATATCCTGTGATGCCTGTATAACAAGTTTGATTAAGGAAAAGCACAAATTGATCGATAAAGGCAAAAAATTCGTTCTCGTATTCGTCATGATGATTTACATCTAACCAATGAATCTTATCATTTCGAATTAGTTTGTCTTGGTGTTGAATATCTTGATTGCCTATACCTGCCAGCTTCATGTTTTCATGAAGATAAAGCGCTTCAAGGTTCTGTTTTAAGTGATTTAATAAGGCGCTTGGAAGAAAATCTTTACTAAGGCCAACTTGGTTTTCAATAAAACTATTGATTAATACATCGAAAGAAGGATTCAAATGTGGAGGAATTATGCTGTAGGCATAAAACCTAGAGAGCACTAAGGTAGTGAAGTTTGGTTTAGAGAAGGTAATTGTTTTATGTAAAGGGGGGGAGAATAGAATTATACTATTCAACTTGTTTGGGCGAATTATGTTTGGTTGAATTTAAGATTTTCTGTAAGTCTCCACTTGTTTAAAGGCTTCCAATAAACTTCCTCTGAATAGTATTTTCTTATTTTTCACCACAAAGGTTGTTGGTACTTCATACATGCCGTATTCTTTGTTTACCAATTCCCAATTAGGAATCAAAAGCACAGGAAATTGATAGTGCTTTTGTTGAACAAGGTCAATAGGTATTTTAGCTTCTTGTTTTGTCAAAATACAAGCCGTATAGAGTTGAA